>CAZSAX010000019.1:0-23461 GCA_964605075.1 uncultured Oscillospiraceae bacterium | reverse complement strand
CATGTACTGCCGCCACTGCACCCGCCGCCGCTTTGCCGGCCAGTGCGACGCGGAAGTGCCCATGGCCCAGATCGACCGCTGCATCGACTATGTCCGCAACCACCCCGAAGTGCGTGACGTTCTGCTGTCCGGCGGCGACTGCCTGATGGTCAACGACGAGGATCTGGAATACATCATCTCCCAGCTGCGGGCCATTGAGCACGTGGAGATCGTGCGCCTTGGCAGCCGCACCCCGGTGGTCTGCCCCCAGCGCATCACCTCCGAGCTCTGCAGCATGCTCAAAAAGTATCACCCCCTCTGGCTCAACACCCACTTCAACCACCCCAACGAAATGACCGAGGAGGCCGCCGCGGCCTGCGCCCGGCTCGCCGACGCCGGCATCCCCCTGGGCAACCAGAGCGTGCTGCTGGCCGGCGTGAACGACTGCCCCTTCGTCATGCGCAAGGTGGTGCACGGCCTGGTGAAGATGCGCGTGCGCCCCTACTACATCTACTGCTGCGATCCCAGCCTGGGCCTGAGCCACTTCCGCACCCCGGTGTCCAAGGGCCTGGAGATCATGGAAGCCCTGCGGGGCCACACCTCCGGCTACTGCATCCCCACTTTCGTGGTGGACGCCCCCGGCGGCGGCGGCAAGACCCCGGTGATGCCCAACTATGTCATCTCCCAGACCCCCCGCAAGGTCATCCTGCGCAACTTTGAGGGCGTTATCACCACCTACACCGAGCCCGACAACTACAAGGACGAATGCCGCTGCCCCGTCTGCACGGGCAAGGAGCAGCCCCTCAACCCCCTCACCGGTGTTGCCAAGCTGGCCCACGGCATCGAACAGCGCTACATGGAGCCCGACGACATGCTCCGCCGGGAGCGCAAAAAGCTCCGGGATGCGGAGGCTGCCAAGAACTGAGCAAGGAGTAACATACCATGAGCAAAATTGGACTGAATCAGGCCCTGGTCGACCAGGCCCGGGCCTCTGCCGGCCGCATTGCGGACGATACCCAGCTGTTCGTGGACGCCCATTCCACCGTCACGGTGGAGCGGGCCGTCTGCCGGCTGCTGGGCATTGACGGCGTGAACGAAGTGGATGTGCCCATGCCCAACGTGGTGGTGGACCATCTGCTGGAAAAGGGCATTTTGAACAAGGGCGCCGCCTGGTGGATCGGCAACGCCATCTGCGCCACCGGCCTGGAGCCCCAGACCATTGCAGAAGCCGTGGCCTCCGGAGAGATGGACCTTTCCACCCTGGCCCTGCATTCCGACGAGGAAGTGCACGCCGCCATCCATCCCATCGCCCGGGCCAGCTGCGACCACATCAAAAACAACCGCGCCACCCGGAAATCCATGCTGGATTCCTACGGCGGGGATAAGGAAGGCCCCTACCTCTACCTCATCGTTGCCACCGGCAACATCTATGAGGACGTGACCCAGGCCCAGGCCGCCGCCCGCCAGGGCGCGGACGTAGTGGCCGTGATCCGCACCACGGGCCAGAGTCTGCTGGACTATGTGCCCTACGGTGCCACCACCGAAGGCTTCGGCGGCACCTACGCCACCCAGGAAAACTTCCGCATCATGCGCAAGGCCCTGGACGAAGTGGGCCAGGAGCAGGGCCGTTACATCCGCCTGTGCAACTACTGCTCCGGCCTCTGCATGCCGGAGATCGCCGCCATGGGCGCCATGGAGCGCCTGGACATGATGCTCAACGACGCGCTCTACGGCATCCTCTTCCGGGACATCAACATGCAGCGCACCCTGGTGGACCAGTTCTTCTCCCGCCTCATCAACTCCTACGCCGGCGTCATCATCAACACCGGCGAGGACAACTACCTCACCACGGACGACGCTTACCTCGCCGCCCACACGGTGCTGGCCAGCCAGTTCATCAACGAGCAGTTCGCCTACCGGGCCCACCTGCCCGCGGAGCAGATGGGTCTGGGCCACGCCTTCGAGATGGACCCCGGGCTGAAAAACGGCTTCCTGTACGAGCTGGCCCAGGCCCAGCAGGCCCGGGAGATCTTCCCCAAGGCCCCGCTGAAGTACATGCCCCCCACCAAGTTCATGACCGGTGACATTTTCCGCGGCAACGTTCAGGACGCGCTGTTCAACATGGTCACCATCATGACGGGCCAGAAAGTCCACCTGCTGGGCATGCTCACCGAAGCCATCCACACCCCCTTCATGTCCGACCGGGCCCTGTCCATTGAAAACGCGGAATACATCTTCCGCACCATGGAGGACCTGGGCGAGGAGATCGAGTTCAAGAAGGGCGGCCTCATCCAGACCCGGGCCGCGGAAGTGCTGGAGAAGGCGGCGGAGCTTCTGAAGCAAATCGAAGAAACCGGCCTTTTCGCCACCCTGGAGCAGGGCATCTTTGCCGATATCAAGCGTCCCCGGGACGGCGGCAAGGGCCTCAGTGGCGTGGTGGTCAAGACCGAAGGCTACTACAATCCCTTCGTTGACATCATGGTCAGCGACCTGGAAGGAGGTATGATGGCATGAGCGGCGGACTTTACAATCTTCATCGGGAAGCGATCGACACCACCCTGGACCTCAAGGCCATCAAGCCCTACGGCGACACCATGAACGACGGCAAGGTACAGACCTCCTTCACCCTGCCCGTACCCAACGGGGACGAGGCCGTGGAAGCGGCCAAGCAGCTGGCCCAGAAGATGGGCCTGCAGGACCCCAACATCGCCATCGCCAAGCCCCTGGATGAAAACTTCACCTTCTTCGTGGTCTACGGCAGCTGCGTGCACACCGTGAACTACGAGGACATCCATGTGGAAAAGGTGGAAGAGCCCACCATGGACATGCACGAAATCGACGAATACATCCGGGAGCATTTCGGCCGCAAGATCGTCATGGTCGGCGCCTCCACCGGCACCGACGCCCACACCGTGGGCATCGACGCCATTATGAACCGCAAGGGCTTCGCCGGCCACTACGGCCTGGAGCGCTACGAGATGATCGAGGCTCTCAACATGGGCGCCCAGGTGACAAACGAAGATTTTGTCAAAAAGGCCGTGGAGATGGGTGCGGACGCTTTGCTGGTCAGCCAGACCGTCACCCAGAAGGACGTGCACATCCAGAACCTCACCGAGCTCATCGAGCTTTTGGAGGCCGAGGGCCTGCGGGATCGCTTCATCGTCTGCTGCGGCGGCGCCCGCATCAGCTATGATCTGGCCAAGGAACTGGGCTACGACGCCGGCTTCGGCTCCGGCAAATTTGCCGAGGACGTGGCCACCTTCGTGGTTACCGAAATGGTCAAGCGCGGCATAAAATAAGCCGGGCAATCCACTTTGCCGGGGCGCCCGCAAAATAACAAAAGCCAAGCTGCTTTCTGCAGTTTGGCTTCTTTGCTTGTCATAAAAGCCCGCAAGCGGGCTTTTTGATTTGATCTGCTGGGCCGAATTGGGGCTTCGCCGCGCCCACCGGCGCAAGAACCTGGATACGTTGTATGCCTTCCGCCCGCCCGGGGCGGATTTTTTGTATTCTGCCGGATCAGGAGGGCGCATAAACCACAAAGCTGCCGAAATTCTCCGGGCTTTGCCAGGCACAGATGGGCACAAAGCGCTCGGCGCTGCCGCCGGCCTCCAGGGCATAGTCCCGGTCCGACGCAGCCAGCTCCGAATCCGATTCGCAGTAGATCCGGTCAAAAATGCGCCAGAAGAGCTCCAGGTCCTGGCCGGTGCTGTCCGCCAGGTCATAGCGCAGGGAATGCTCGTCCACGCACACGGACAGCTCCACATCGTATTCCTGCATGGCCTCCGCCAGCTTCACCGCCAGCTGGCCCACCGCCGCCCGGGGGTTGGCCGGAACATGCAGGCCGACGGAATAGCCAAAGCCCGCCTCGTCCACCGGATGATAGAGATCGTCCAGAATGATCTCGTCAAAGCCCTGGGCCACCAGTTCCCCCATCAAGTCAATGATGTAAAAGCGCAGGCTGCGGTTGTAGGGATCCAGCCAGAAATTGGAGGCATCGTCGGCATAGGGCGTTCCGGTGGCGGAGAGCAGGGCTATGGGCCAGTTGCGCACCGCCAGCAGGTTGTCCGCACAGACGCTGATCCGGGCCGACACATGGACGCCCTGTTCCTTCAGCGCCGCCACGGTCTCGGTATAGTCCATGGTGCCGGCGGTGCCGTAGCTGTAGGCCGTGGCACAGGTGGAAGCCCAGGCCAGATACCCCTCTTCCGTTTTCAGCTCAAACACGATGGCCGAATAAGCCTCCGCCTGCAGCTCCTCCAGCCGGGCCGCCAGGCGCGACGGATTCGCGGCGTCGGCAAAGCTCACATAGCCCGCCTGCACCGCCGCCAGCTCCTGGCCCACCGGCAGGGAAACATCGCTGAAATCCGGGTCCCGGTAAACAACGCTCACCGTCATCCCGCTCACATCCGGTGTGACCGCCGGGGCCGCCTCTGTGGTCGGACTTTCCTCCTCGGCCCGGCCAAACTGCAGGGACACGCCCTCGTCGCCGTAGACGATGAACTGCTGCAGACCGTAGAACGCCCCCACCGTGACCAGAAGCAGAAAGGCCACGGCAAACAGCAATATCAGCAGGGGAACCCTGAATTTCCGGCGCCCCTTATATACGTCTCTGGGTTTATAGCCCATATCTCAGTTTTCCGTCTCCTTAAACATACCGATGCGGCGGCTGTGCTTTTCCAGTCCCGAGAAGGGAGTTTTGATAAAAATATCCATGATCATCTTGGCCAGCTCGCCCCCCAGGGTGCGGCCGCCCAGACAGAGGACGTTGGCATCGTTGTGCTCCCGGGTCATCTGGGCGCTGTAGCAATCGGCGCAGAGGGCCGCGCGGATGCCCCGGAATTTGTTGGCGGCCATGGACATGCCGATGCCCGTGCCGCAGACCAGAATGCCCTTTTCAAAACGGCCTTCCTGAATGCCCCGGCAGACCGCCTCGGCATAGACGGGATAATCCACGCTGGCGGTATCCGGGCAGCCCAGATCCTCAAATTCGATCCCCGTTTCCTTCAGGTGCTCCATAAGCTCCTGCTTCATGGCGAATCCGCCGTGGTCACTGGCAATGGCAATCATATTCATTCTCTCCTTTATTGGCTGTTATAGTTTATGAAATTGGGGTTTGTGCTGTCGGTAGGTGGCCGCGTAGCGGAACCCGCAGTCCCGCAGGACCTCATAGCCCTCCCGGATGCATTTGGCGGCGTCCGCCACCCGGTGGGCGTCGGAGCCCACAGTGACGATCTCGCCCCCCAGCGCCCGATAGAGCCGCAGGATCTCCGGCGAAGGGAAGGGGCCGCAGCCGTCCCGGATGCCGGAACAGTTGATCTCGATGCCCTTGCCGCTCTGGATCACGGTTTTCAGCAGCGTTTCGATCTTGTCCCCGTTCCGGGCCAGGGTCAGGCCCTCGTCCAGCCCTTGCTGGCAAATATAACGGCGGACGTAGCCGATGTGGGCCAGCACATCGTAGCAGCCCATCTCCGCGATCCACTGGAGCTTGTCCAGGTAGTGATCCAGGATGTGATGGCAGAATTCCGGGCTTTCATATTTTACGAAGTAATAGTCGCCGTATTCCGGTGTGATATGCAGCGACCCCAGGACCATATCCAGCCCCGGATAGCCCGCCAGTTCCGGGGCCAGCTCCGGGTGGAAGAGCGTCTCCCCCAGCTCTATCCCGATGCGCAGCTCCAGCCCCTCGGGAAGCTGATCCCGGCAGGCCTCAAAGGCCTCCGTGACCCGCCGGGCCACGCTGCGGCAGGGGGGATAATACTCCAGAGTGTGCCAGTCCACCGTGTCGCAGTGGTCGGTGATGCAAAGGCAGTCGATGCCCTGAGCCCGGGCGGCCCGGGCCATGGCCAGCATGCTGTCCTGGGCGTCGATGGAGATATTCGTATGACAATGAGAATCACTTAAATAGGCCATGTTGCGCTAAACCATTTCAGGAAGTAGTTGGTGTAGTCCTGGGAACAGGGCACGCCGCTGAGCACGGGATAGAAGGCCGCAAACAGCAGCACGCAGGCGCCGGCATAACCAAACACCGCCCAGCGCCAGTGTTTATCCCGCTTCCGCAGGTCGTCAAACAGCCAGCACAGGGCCAGCGTGAGAAACAGGGTGCAGGGGAAGTAGTGATAGGCGAAGGTGAGCCGGCTCACCGGCACCCAGGGCAGCAGGTTGATGAAATAGCCCAGGGCGATAAAGAGGGCCTTTTTGTCTTTTTCCTTCACGCCCAGGCACAGCACCGCCCCCACGGCACAAAGGCCGCCCCAGCTCAGCAGCGGGTTGTTGAAGGAGGCAAAGGCGGATTTCCGTCCATCCTCCAGATAGTCCAGATAATACAGGATGGGCCGGGCGTCCAGCAGCCACTGGTACCAGTTGGAGGAGTAAGGATGCTCCGCCACCAGCCCGGAGTGGTAATTCCACATGTATTTCTGGTTGTCGATGACGATCTGCAGGTATTCCCGGGAGAAAATGTTTTCCACTCCCTGGGAGGGGGCATAGGCATAGTAGCTGAGGTAATAGATCAGCCCGGGCACCGCCAAAAAGAACAGGCAGCACCAGAGAACGTTTTTGGCAAAGGCGTTCAGCACGTTCTCTTCCTTTTTCACAAAACGCACGATCCAGTGGCTCAGCCAGATCAGCGCCAGCCCTGCGCCGGCATAAAAGCCCGTCCACTTGCTGGCCACGCCAAGGCCGAAGCTCAGTCCCGTCAGCCCCAGCCACAGGGTCCTTCGCCGGCCCGACCGCTCGGTGAGCCAGAAGTACATGAACATATACATCAGCAGAATGAAGAACACCACATAGCTGTCAATGGTAGCAATGCGGGTCTGGACATAGTGCATGAAGTCAAAGGCAAACACCAGCGTACCGGCGGCGGCCACCGCCGCGGCGCCGAAGAGCTTTTTCAAAAACAGATACAGCGCCGGCAGCATCAAAACGCCGATGAGGGTGCCGGAAAAGCGCCAGCCGAAAGGCGTCATGCCAAACAGGCGAACGCCAAGGCCCAGGATCAGCTTGCCCAGGGGCGGGTGGGTGATCTCGTAGGGCCAGACCTGCTGAATATGTTCATAGGCCGTGCGTGCATGATAGATCTCGTCGAAGTAGGTGCCGTTGAGATAGGAATATTCCTCCGGCACACAATCCTGCTCGTCAAAAAGCATTTCACAGCCCGGAGCCGCGTAAATCTTTTCCACCGGGATCCGCTCGCCGTAATGGTCATACAGCGCCACCTCGCCCAGATACAGCTCCCCGCCGGCGGTGATGCGGATGTATTTGGTATAGCCCGTGTGGCCCTCCAGCGCCGCTTCGTTCCAGCGGAAAACCTGTGTGTACTGCTGGGTCATGGCAGGCTCTCCCGCCTCCGTTTTCTGCACGGTCCAGTTCTCCCCGTCCAGCGAAAAGTCCAGACGGTAATCCCCCGTGTTCATGCCGCAGTAATACTGGATCCGGGAGATCTGCACCGGTTCTTCCAGCTCGATCAGGGCATAATAATTGGCAGCCTCATAATGCAGAAAACTCTGCGGCGCCTTGGTGCTTCCCAGCCCCAGAAAGGCCACCAGGGCATACACCACGGTAATGGAAAGCATGACGCTCCAGTCCTTCTTCGTCCAGAAGGGCTCCTCTTTCCGCTCCGGCTCCGCCGCGGTCAGCGGCTCCCGGCGATGGATCTGCCACCAGCGGAAAAACCAAAACAGCACGCCCAGGGCGGCCGCCAGGGGAAAGACAATGGTAAGCTTTTCGATCATGGGCATCTCCTTATGCTTTGGCTAACACCATATTTTATACTAAATTCCCCGATCCTGCAAGCTCTCCGCGCTATTGATTTGCCGCAGGGGATTTGTTATACTGTTCTTACCATTTCCAAGAAAGCGGGCGTTTATCATGGCAAAAGGCGGAGCTCATCTGCCCCCGAAAAATTCCAAAAACAAAACCGGTCGCCACAGCACAGCCCGGACGGAAAAAGCCCCGGCGGAAACCGGCGTCCCCCGGCACAGCGCAGAGCCTTCCCGTTCCGCGCCCCGGCACAGCACAGAGCCTTCCCGTGCCGCAGCCCGGCGCAGCGCACAGACTCCGGCACCCGCACCCCGGCGTCATGCCGAAGCAGCGGTGCCCACGCCCCGCCGCGCCACGCCGCCGTCCCCGCCGCGCCGCCGGCGCCGGAAAAGCGACAATTTCCCCCTATGGCCGGTCGCCATCGTGCTGGCCGCCGTGCTGATATTTGCCGCCTGGAAGCTCATTGACCTTCTGGTGGGCTATCGAAAGGACCGCTCCACCTACGACGATCTGCGCAACATTGCCATCGTGCAGCTCACCCCTGCGCCCCAGACCGATGCAACGCCCTCGGAACCGGACGCCGCTGCCGTCACCCCGGAGCCGGCTTCGGAGATCCCCATCCAGGTGGACTGGGAGCTTCTGAAGCAGACGAATCCCGACATCATCGGCTGGCTGTACTGCCCGGACACCATAATCAACTACCCGGTGGTGCAGACCGTGGACAACGACAAGTATCTGACCATCGACTTTAACGGCAGCACCAGCAGCGCCGGCACCATTTTTGCCGACTACAACAGCGTTGTGGGCATTCGCCAGTCCCACCTCATCCTTTATGGCCACAACCTCAAGGACAACTCCATGTTCGGCTCCCTGAAGAGCTACGGAGATTACGAATATTACGAAGAGCACCCCGTGTTTTATTTCCTCACGCCCAGCGGCAGCTACCGCATCGAGCTCATGGCCTGCCAGACCATCGAGGCGGTAAAAGCCAACTATCCCACCTACTTCTCCACCGATGCCGACTTCAGCAGCCACATTGCCCGCATGACCGGCGCTGCCTATTGGGTCAACGCCGAGTATGCCACCACGGAATACCAGCTCATCACCCTGTCCACCTGCACCTCTTCGGACGCGAAACGGCTGGTTCTGCAGGGCGTTATGATCCCCATCGAATAAAGAAAAAACCGTGTTCCCCATGGAACACGGTTTTCTCAGCTTGTCAAAAAAGCCCGCTTGCGGGCTTTTTTCAAGCTATATTGAATCTGCTCGGCCGAAGTGAATTCGGCCGGCATAATCCTTGGGGCCCAAGGCCCCCCGGATTTACGCCCGGCCCCGCCGGGCGGCTCGCCCTGCCCGGGCTTCGCTGCGATATTCCTGCCTCTTTGACAGTCTCAAAAAAACCGTGTTCCCCAAGGAACACGGTTTTCTTTATGTGTTTTACTATGTGTTTTACTCCACATCGGTGATGACTTCGAAGCCATCGGTATAACGGATGGTGTACACCGCGAAGGTGCCATAGTCCAGATAGCCGTCCTGCTCGCCGTTCATGTTGATGCAGCTCAGCAGATAGTTGCTGCTGTAAGGCTGACCCACAGCGGCATACAGCGCGTTAACGTCCTGACCGATCAGACCAACGGCCACGCTCCGGGGGTCGGGAGCCTCCGTGGGAGCCGGCGTGGGGGCCTCCGTGGGGGCCGGCGTGGAAACCGTCTGAGTCTGAGTCTGGGTCTGGGTCTGGGTCTGAGCCTCAGGCTCATCTTCCTCTTCCTCGGGCTCTTCCGCAGGCTCTTCCTCTTCCTCGGGCTCTTCCGCGGGTTCGGGCGTGGCTTCCGCCGCAGGCTCTTCCGTGGGTTCGGGGGTAGGGGTCACAAAAGCTTCTGAAACGGAAACGGCTTCCACTTCCTTGCCGCAGCCAGCGCACAGGCACAGCGACAGGCAAAGAAGCAGCAGCACGGCAACATTTTTTTTCATTGCAATGATTCTCCTTATCTCGGTTTGATGTTTAAAATTCGGCCCTTATTATAATGATTATTCGCCAATAAGTCAAGGCTTCGTCCTCTCTCGCAGAAGAAATATCCACAGCAAAGGCCCGCAGCGTTTTCCGCTGCGGGCTTTTCCAATAGTTTTTTGTTTTACCAATCGTAAGTGCCGATGGACTGACGGGCCGAATGGCTCATTTTATACAGGTTGAAGACACGTCCGGAAGCATAGTAGCCATACAGCCACCCCCATTCCAGCTGAACGTCAAACATGTATTTGTTCCCGTCCGGCCAGTTGATGACCTCCCAGGCATGGGTCGCCCGGGATCCGGAAGAGCTGATCACCGCGCCGTTCTGCTTGTAGGCATCAAAGCCCAGGCGGCACATGATCATGACCATCATGGAAGACCAGTGGAAGCATTCCCCCTTATGGCTCTGCAGCATACGCTTGGCGCAGGCCGTCTCCGACCAGTCATCCACCGTAGGGTCAAGCATATAGTTCTTGTATGTGAAGAACGACGAGCCCGAGCTGGTCTTGGCATCCCGGACGTAAACATACATGGACCGCAGTTTTTCCACCTGTGTCTGGTTGGCATCCTGGATCACGCTCTTGCAGAAGTCGTACACCAAGGTATCCAGCTCCGCATCGCCGGTGGTGTAGGCGCCGTTGGAACCAAAATACAGGTAACCGACGTATTCGCTCCGGGCCAGGCTGTAGTCTTCCTTGATGTAGTACATATTGCCGTCGTATTCATACACCGGCGTGATGTAGCCATCCATGTAACGGTCGGTAAGGATGGACCCGTTTTTCTGCACATAGTAGAGCTTGCCGCCCAGATCGTGGACGCCCCGGTCGTACAGCGGGATATAGCAGCCGTCCTTGGCCGCATAATAGGTGTTGCCGTTGGGCAGGGTGTTCAGGCCCGCATCCAGACGCAGGATCAGACCGTCCTCATCCACATAGTACAGGTTCACGTTGTCCGGGTTGCGCAGGCCGGCCTTGATGCCGGTGGTAGGCAGGGAAAAGTCGCCCCAGACCTCGCCGGTGCTTCCGGCGGTGTAATCGTGCGCGATGGAGGCCTCCATGACCTGATAGAAGGCCCAGTGGCTGGGGGCCACATCCCGGAAGATCATGCGCTCGGTGGCGTCAAAGGCCGCCTTATCCGCCGCCCGGCCCAGCACACGATTCATGATGGTCACCGCCTCGGCACGGGTGATGACGTTGTTGGGACGGAAAGTGTAGGTTCCGTCGGATTCCAGATAACCGGTGACCCAGCCCTTTTCCACGGCCGAAGCCACGGCATTATAGTACCAGATGCTTTCGGGCACGTCCGTGAAGTTGCAGCTGCCGGCCTCCATGGGGAACAGGCGGCAGAGGATCGTCACAAACTCGGCGCGGGTGATGCCCAGGTTGGGCAGAAAGGTACCGTTGGAGTAGCCGGTGATGATCTTATGGGAGGCCAGAAAGCTCACCGCTTCGTTGGCCCAGTGGCTGGACATATCGCTGAAGCTGGCGCTGAAGGGCCCGGCGGTGGGATTCTCAATGAGAGAATAGATGATCTTGGCCGCCTCGGCGCGGCTCAGGTCGCTGTTGGGGCTGAAGATGCCGCTGCCGTAGCCGCTGATGTAAGCGCCGTGCTCGTCATCCACGAGGCCGGGGCTGTACCAGGCAGTGAGGGTGGTGTCGGCAGTGATTTTCAGGCTTTCCAGCACCACGAAGCTGCCGGAGGCGTTGAGCCAGTTGGTGATGACCTTGTTGCTGCCGTTTTTCCCGGGCACCTGGGAGGGCGAGCCGCCGGAAATCACATATTCCTTACCCAGAACCGTGGTTCCATCGGAATCCACATAGGTAACCGCACATTCTATCACCGCATAGAAGCTGGTCTCCGCCGTGATGGTGGTATTCGCGGGGTCTACAATATTGCCGTCCTTATCCATCCACTGGTTGATGGGGATGAGCTGATAAGGCTCGCTGCCCGAACCGGAAATAAGGCGGTTTTCCGGCACCAGCAGAGGTTTCTGCCCGGAGGGAACCAGCTCGCCGGCGATCTTGGTATCACCATAGTAGTAGCTGACCTTGATGCCGTCCACTGCGTAGAGCTTCATGCCCGTGCCATCGCTGACATACTTCAGAACATCCACCGCTTTGCCGTTTTCGTCCACCCAGCGGGCGGTGCTGAAGCCTTCCCGGGCCTCCGGCAGCGCGTCGATCTTCTGTCCGGCATACACCGGCAACGGGCTGATGTCGCCATTGGAGTTGAAGGAGCTGACAAACTGGATGCTGCCGCCGTCCAGGGCCGCATAGAAGCTGACATCGGCATGAATGGCCTGCCGGCTCATATCCAGGGGCGTACCCAGAACATCATTAAAGGTCAGCGCCTGGGCCTCTTCCTCGGTGCTGTACCAGTAGTAGGGAATGCTGTTGTCCAGCTCGGTGCCGAGGTTAAATTGAACCGTCTTATCTTCATAGATCGGGATATTCTTGAGGGTGCCGCCGGGCAGGACCTTCTCCGTTCCCAATAGGGTTTCGTTGACGGCGTCATAGTAGCTCACCGTATAACCCGCAAAGGGGGTCAGGGTCAGACTCTTGGTGATGGCCAGGTCCCGGATCTCCGCGGCGGTGTAGACCTTGCCGTCGGCATCCTGCCAGTAGTCGCCGCTGGGCATGACCGTGGCGCCGGGATAGGCGTCGATGGTCTTGCCTGACTCAATGGGGAACAGGGCCAGAAGATTGCCCGATGCATCCTTGAAGCTGACAGAATAGAAACTCTGGTTGATCTTGCCGTAATAAACGGTGTTGCCGCTGACGGCGATCTCGCTGGGATTCACCGCCGCGCCGCTCAGATCGGCGTTGTTGTACCACGCAATGCTGAGGTAGAGGTTATAGTAATTGCCGCTGCTGTCTTTCACCTGATAGGCCATGTAGTCCGGCACATCGCCGGCCTCGGGCTTGCTGCCCTCGCCGGCCACGGCCACGCTGCCCCAGTGGATGGGGGAGAACTGACCGCTGTCCAGAGAAAGATAGTAGGCGATGTAGGCCGCACTCTGGCTCTCAGGGGCGTAAACAGCGTAATAGTCCGTGTTCGCGGTAACGGCCTTGAACATGGGCATGATGAGCTTGCCGTCCGTGGGAAGGTCGGCAAGAGTCATCGCCTTGGCAGACCAGAAGCCCAGAACGATCTTCTGCGCTCCGCCCACCGTCACATAGGGACCCACCGCCGCCTTGGGCGCGCCGCCGGAGGTCGCGGACTCGCTGGAGATGAGGGTACCGGCGTTGTCGTAGTAGTTCACGGTGACCTGGGCCGCTGCGTCGCCGTCCAGTGCGATGGGCAGAGCCACCGGCTCATAGGCCGGGCCGACCACCAGCCCGCTGTTTCCGTCCGCCGCCGGCGCGGCTTCCGGGGTCGTTTCTTCCTCCGTCTCCGGGGCCGGAGTCTCCCCGGCGGGACTTTCCGCCGGAGCTTCCATTTCCTCCGCAGCACCGGTTTCCGGCGCCGCACTCCCGTCCTCCGCCGCCAACACCGTCAGCGGGCACAGAGACACGATCATCATCAGCACCAGAAGTAGAGAAGTGAATTTTTTCATCTTTGCTTTCATATGGCTTCACCTTTCAAGAGACGAAAGAATCAAATACAACAAAAGTTACAATATCATTACAATTATAGCGACGGACCGCTTGGCTGTCAACCACTATATGTATTAAATTTCCGCCACCGCTCCACAAGAAGGGCCTTAATCCACCGCCACGGCGGCCGCCAGCACCTGGTCATGGGCCCAGTGCGTCTCGGTCACATCGGTGAAGGGCATGGTCATGGCATCCGCTTCCGCCTCCGTGAGGCTGCGGCCCAGGACCCGGTTGACGATGGTCACGGCCTCCGCCCGGGTGATGGAGTTCTGGGGCGCAAAGGTATAGCTGCCGTCGTTCTGCTCATAGCCGGTAACCCATCCGTTGAAGGAGGCCAGCTTCACCTCATCCCAGAACCAGTCACCTGTGGACACATCACGGAAATTCTGACCGATTCCGCTGGTCTCGGGGAAGAGCCGGCCCAGCATGGTGACAAATTCCGCCCGGGTGACCGCCTGATTCGGCTTGAAATAGTAGGTGCCGGTCTGGCTGTCGGCATAGCCGGTGAGGACGCCGTGGGAGGCAAGGACCGTGACCGCGTCATAGTACCAGGCGCCGCTGCTCACATCGGTGAAAACGCAGGGGCTGTCACCCTTTTCCGTGACGCCCAGAAGCTTATAGAGAATGTTGGCCGCCTGGGCCCGGGTCAGAGAGGACTGGGGCGCGAAGGTATCGTCCCCCATGCCGTTGATGTAGGCCTTTCCGTCGTCCGCCGGCAGACGCAGGCCGTACCAGGCGATGAGGCTAGTGTGGCCGGTGATGGCGATTTCCGCCGGATCCACAAAGGCACCGTAACTCTGATGCCAGCCGGTAACAGCTTTTCCCTGATAGCTGGTGGGCAGTTCAACATCCCCAGCCTTGCTCTGGTCCGCCACAGCCACTTTTTCAATAACCGTTCCGCTGCCGCCGTCCCGGACGGTCAGATACCAGCCCCGAACCGCGTCCAGGATATAGCTTGAGGTCAAGGGCTTGCTGATATCCACCGGCACGCCGGCCTCATCCGTCCAGCCCACAATGGGCCGCTGGCCGTATTCCGTGGGCGCCTGGGTAAGCAGTTCGCCCTTTTCCACATATTCCTCGCCGATCATGGTGGTTATCGTGCCCGGATTGCTGTAATAGTGTACGCCAATGCCTTCCACGGCGTAAAAGAACTGCGGCTCGCTGCCGTAGGTATAGCTATACTCATCCATGGCGTATCGTCCGTCTTTATACGCAAGACTGGTCAGAAGGTTGCCATCTGCGTCTTTCCAGCCAACAACGGTGATCCGTTCCGAATGCCGCTGGCCATCCGCATCCGTCCAATGCGAGAAGAAATGGCCGCTGAGCTGATCTTCTTCCCCCGGATCGCAGCCAAAACCGCCGGAATACACCAGCAGGGATTGCCCGTCTTCCCGCAGGAAATACACATAGGCCGCATACTCCCTGCTGACATAGATGATTGTATCCTCTGTGATGTCCAGGGCGGTGAGATCTTCCAGCTTGGTACCCGTGCCATTGGGCCCGGTGTAGAAAGAGCAGTTTTTGAAAATACTCGCATCCGTCAGCCGCTGCCCTTTGGGCACATTCACCGCCGTGAGGAAATCGTTACCCTCTTCATCCAGAAAGCAAACCTGCCAGCAGCCCTCTTCCCGCTGGGGATACACAGGGTAAACATGAACATCTTCGGTCAGTTCCTGGGGCCAGTTACCCTCTGCATCCACCCACATTTTGACCGGACGGCCCTGAAATACGCAGGTGTCAATCTCCAGATCCAGACTGTCCCCCCGACAGCTTTCCCGCACCAGGGCCGGCTCGGTGCTCTCCGTGGACTCGTAGAAATACACCTTCACCACATCCGCCGCGCTGGTAATGATCTCCGTTCCTCCGGCGGGCTGGGTCGTCCAGACGTAAACGCCGGGCATGCGGTATCTGCGGCTGACCGTTCCGATGGGCCAGTAGTCATTGGATTCCCAGACAGAATACGGCTCACCCAAAAGGGCTTTGAGTTCGCTGAACGGCTGGTTTTTCATGCTCAGGGCGATCTCATAGGGCGTCTGGGCGGAATCCCCATCTGCCGCCGGTCTTTCTTCCGGCGTATCGGTCTCTACGGGATCGTCTTCCGGGACTTCAGCCGGGACTTCAGCCGGGACTTCAGCCGGGACTTCAGCCGGGATTTCTTCCGGGGCCACCGCCGGCTCTTCCTCTTCCGTAAGGGCCGCAGGGGCGGTTTCCTCCGCTTCCGGAAGGGACGGGGCCTCCACCGCCGTCAGCCCAGCCTCCTCCGAGGCGGCGTAGGCGGGCAGACAGAGTGTTGTCAGCATCAGCAGAGCCAGAAACAAAGCAATATATTTCTTCACGGAAAAGGCCTCCTTCCGAAAACGCCCTGGGGGCACAGTTACAGTAATCTATAATAATTATAATTGTATAACAATCCCATGTCAAATACAATATGTAGATATCATTAGCCGGCTAACATATAAATCTTGGTATTATTACAAAAAGCTACAAAGGCCATCGAATACCCCCGGTAATCAACCCGCCCAAAAAAGGACCGCGCCGGCTTATCCGGCGCGGGAGACTGTCAAAGAAGCAGGTATATCGCAGCGAAGCCCGGGCAGGGCGAGCCGCCCGGCGGGGCCGGGCGTAAATCCTTGGGGCCTTGGGCCCCAAGGATTATGCCGGCCGAATTCACTTCGGCCGAGCAGATCAAATCCAGCTTGAAAAAAGCCCGCTTGTGGGCTTTTTTGACAAGCTGCCGCGCCGGCTTATCTGGCGCGGCTTCGTTTTTGTTTTTTACAGCAGCGCTTCCAGGGCGTCCAGCTGTTCATCCGTGGTGGCCCAGCTGGTGCAGAAGCGCACCACGGTGTGATCCTTGCCCAGGTTCTCCCAGAAGGCAAAGGCGCATTTTTTCTCCAGTTCTTTCATCTGCGCCTTTTCCAGCAGAACATACTGCTGGTTGGTGGGGGATTCGTAATAGAGGGTATAGCCCTTGGAAAGGAAGATGTTTTTCATCCGCTCCGCCTTGTCGATGGCATTGCGGGAAATGGTGAGATACAGGTCGTCGGTAAACAGCGTGTCAAACTGCAGCCCCAGCAGCCAGCCCTTGGCCAGCAGGCCGCCATGCTGCTTTTTCTGGGCCACAAAGTGGCTGACCAGATCCGGATCGGGGAAGACCACCGCCTCGCCCATCAGGCAGCCCACCTTGGTGCCGCCGATGTAAAACACATCCGTCAGCTCTGCCAGATCCGCCAGGGTCACATCCGTGTCATAGGCCGCCAGGCCGTAGCCCAGGCGGGCGCCGTCCACAAACAGGGGCAGCTCATAGTGGCGGCAGATGTCGTGCAGCTGCTGCAGCTCGGCTTTGGAATACAGGGTTCCGTGCTCCGTGGGGTGGGAGATATACACCGCCCCGGGCTCCACGATATGCTCCCGGTCGCCGTCGGCCCAGTAGGCCTCCAGATAGTTCCGCAGGTTCTCCGCGGTCATCTTTCCGTGGACCTGGGGAATGGTGAGGACCTTGTGCCGGGTCAGCTCGATGGCCCCGGCCTCGTGCAGGGCCACATGCCCCGTTTCCACCGCCACCACGCCCTGCCAGTTGCGCAAAATGGCATCCAGCACCGTGGCGTTGGTCTGGGTGCCGCCCACCAGAAACTCCACCCGGGCCTTGGGGCAGCGGCAGGCCGCCCGGATCTTCTCCTTGGCGCTGGCACAGAAGTCATCCTCGCCGTAGCCGGGATGCTTTTTCAGGTTTTCCTCCAAAAGACGCTGGAGAATGAGGGGGTGGGCCCCCTCCATGTAGTCGGAATTGAAGCGGGGAAATTCGCTCATAGAAAAAACCTCCGATCGAGATTGTTTTGGTTTTCTGCCAATGCCCCGGCGGAAAGACCCGCGTCTGCCCTAAACCCTTCGGCCAACCGGGCATCCGCAGGGCTTTCCGGCCAGGCATATCGGACGCCGGCCTTCAGGCCCCGGCGAAGCGGAACACCGCCCCCACCACCGCGGCAAAAAGGATGAACACCGCCGGGTGGAGTTTTTTGAGTTTTCGCCCGTTGGTGGCGAACAAAAGCAGCGCCGCCAGAAGCAGGCCGGGCCAATGGATAACCTCCGGAAGGCTCCCCATCCCCGCCCAGTTTTCCGGACGCAGAAGCGCCTCGCCCGCCACAGCCAGGCCCGCCGCTGCGATCAGGGCAACGGAGGCCGGGCGCAGGCCGTAAAAAGCGGCCTGGACATAGCGGTTGTCATGAAATTTCGCCAGCAGCCGGGCAATGATAATAATGACGATGATCCCCGGGGCCACCAGGCCCAGGGTGGCGCTGACACTGCCCCAGAAGCCCGCGGTCTCAAAGCCAACATAGGTGGCCATATTCACCCCGATGGGGCCGGGGGTGGACTCGGACACCGCCAGCATATCGGCGATCTGCGCCGGAGAAAACCAGCCCGTGCGCACCGACAGGTCCTGCAGAAACGGCAGCGTAGCCAGGCCCCCGCCGATGGAAAACAGACCGGTTTTGAAAAATTCCCAGAAAAGTCGAAGCAGGATCATTTCGCCGCCCCCCAGACCTTCAGGAACAGCCCCGCCAGCCCCGCCAGCAGCACAAAGACCACCGGGGAGATATCAAACAGGCAGGCCAGCGCGAACACGATCACAAAAATGGCCAGGCCCGCTTTGTCCTTCACGCCGCTTTTGAACAGCTTCACAACGGCGTTGAAGACCAGCACCGCCACGCACACCCGGATGCCGGCAAAGGCGTTTTTCACCAGGGGATAATCGGCAAAATCCCGCAGAAGCGCGGCAATAACAAGGATGATGATATACGAAGGCAAAATCGCGCTCAGGGTAGCCAGAATCCCCCCGAAAACGCCTTTTTGCTTATAGCCGATGAAGGTGGCGGTGTTGACCATGATGATGCCGGGGGTGCACTGGCCGATGGCGTAGTAATCCGCCAGCTCCTCGTCCGTGGCCCAGCCCCGGCGCTCCACGATCTCCCGCCGCAAAAGGGGCAGCATGGCATAGCCTCCGCCGAAGCTGAGGATGCCGATGCGGAAAAAACTCTGAAACAATTCCCAATACATTCGCTTCTCCGGTCGCGTTATGCAACAAACTAATTTTCTTCTCCCTGCCGCACCAGCGTTTTGCGCCAGCGGCCGCTGCGCTCATACCAAACGCCGATGGGCACCGAGGAAAAGGGCGCGATCATACAGGCCCAGAAGATGCCCGTGACGCCCCAGAGACTGTTGAACCAGATGGCCAGGACGATGCGGACAAGAATACAGTTGACAAAGCTGGAAACCAGGACATACCAGGTTTCTCCGGCTCCCAGCGCCAAAGAGTGATACACCAGAAAGATGGCGTAAAAGACCTGGCCCAGGATCTCGATGCGCAGATTTTTCGCCGCCCAGTAACGGGTCTCGGCATCGCCGGAAAACAGGCTCACAAGAGCCGGCGCACAAAGCTCCACCAAAACGATCAGCAGCGCGGCCATGGCCACCGTGGCGCCCATGGCGGTATAAAGCACCTTTCGGGCCCGGTCGTAATCCCGGGCTCCGATGCACTGCGCAATCATGCCGGAGGCGGCATTGCACATGGCAATGATGAACAGCTGGCAGAAATCCTTGATCCGGGCCGCCACGCCGCTGGCGGCGGAAACCGCCACGCCGTAGGCGTTGACCAGATAGGTCACGGACAGCCAGGAAATGCTGGCCACCGACATCTGCACCGCACAGGGAAGCCCCAGCTTCAGGATCATTTTCAGCTTTTCCCGGCGGATATAAAGCCTTTTCAGCGACAGGCCGAACAGCTCCTTCCCCCGCAGCACATAGCCCAGCGCCACAAAGAAGCTGGCCGCCTGGCTCAGCACCGTGGCCCAGGCCGCCCCGGCCACGCCCCAGCCCAGAGGCCCCACGAACAGCAGGTCCAGAACCACGTTGGAAACAGCCGTGCAGAGAATGCAGATCATGGGTGCCCGGGAGTTGCCCACCGCCCGGAGACAGGCGGCGGCAATGTTGTAGCCCATGATGAAAACGATGCCCAGCGAACAGATGCGCAGATACTCCGCCGATTCCTCCAGCGCCGGCGCCCCCAGCGCGACCATCACGGGACGGCTGGCAAAAAAGAGCCCCACGCTCAGCACGACCCCCAGGATCATGCCTCCGGAAAACAGGGTCACCGAGGCCTGGCGGACATTGTCCCGCTCCCTGGCGCCGAAATACTGGCCGATGAGGATGTTGCCGCCGGTGCAAAGACCGATGATGATGTTGGTAAGGGTATGGGTCACCTGTCCGGCGTTGGAAATGGCAGAGATGGCCGCTTCGTGGATGAGCTGGCCGGCAATGATCATGTCCGCCATGTTGTAAAGCGCCTGCAGCAGGCTGGAGAAAACCAGAGGAATGGCATAAAGCAGAAGCTTTTTGCCGATAGAGCCCTGGGTCAGGTCGGAAGAGGCGGTCACAGCTTCGCCTTCTTCCCGCAGATACTATGCATAAAAATCACCGGAAGCATTATATCACCCCTTGGCCCGCAGTGCAATCTTGCGCCGGCGGGAAAGGACGATTATAATAGGGAATGAAACCAACGAGAAGGAGAACGCCATGAGCTTCCACTTTGACGAGATCATTGACCGCCGCGGCAGCAACTGCGTGAAATACGACGCCGCCCGCCAGGCCAACCCCCTCCTGCCGGAGGACAACATCCCCATGTGGGTGGCGGATATGGACTTTGCCTGCCCCCAGCCCATTCTGGACGCCATGAAAGCGCGCCTGGACCGGCGGATCCTGGGCTATGTGGCCCTGGAGGACGACAGCTATTACGAGGCCCTGGACGGCTTCATGCGCCGGCATCACGGCTTCGGCGTGAAAAAAGAACAGGTGGTCATCTCCGAAGGCGTGGTGAAGGCCATGCAGGTGGCCGTGAAGCAGCTCACAAAACCCGGCGACCAAATCCTTATGCACACCCCCGGCTATCACCCCTTCGAGGACGCCGCCCTCTCAAATGGCCGGGAGCCCCTGTTTTCCCCCCTGCTGCACCCCGATGACGACGTCTGGGAAGTGGACTGGGAGGATTTTGAGCAGAAGGTCAAAGACCCACGGACGACCCTCTTTTTCCTCTGCTCCCCCCACAATCCCACCGGCCGGGTCTGGACCGAGCAGGAACTTCGGCGGATGACGGAGCTTTGCTGGGAAAACGGCGTTTTCATCTTCTGCGACGAGATCCACCACGACCTGCTGCGCAAGGGCGTAAAGCACCTCTCTCTGCCCGCCCTTTTCCCGGACGAGAAGCGTTACATCTGCGCCACCGCCCCCTCCAAGACCTTCAACACCGCCGGCAACGCCATGTCGAACATTCTCTTCCCCGATGAGGCCATGGCGGAGCAATGGCGGATGAAGCACTGGTGCGGCGGCCTGAACGCCCTTTCCATCGAGGCCACCAAGGCCGCCTACAGCCTTTGCGACGACTGGCTGGACGAGCTGCGGGATTATCTGGACGGCAACTTTGCCTTCCTGGACGCCTGGCTGAAAGAGCATATGCCCAAGGCCCGCTTTTCCATTCCCCAGGCCACCTATCTGGCCTGGGTGGATCTGAGAGCCTACGGTCTGAGCGATGGGGAGCTGAACGAAAAAGTCAGCCGGGCCGGGCTGTTCATCCAGTTCGGCGAAGGCTTCATTGCCCACGGCGAAGGCTTTGCCCGCATCAATGTGGGCTGCCCCCGGGCCCTGCTGGAAAAGGGTCTGAAACGGCTGAAAACCGCTTTGGAAGAAGGAGAATGACCATGCTGATTGATTTTGACCACATCGAAGCCAAGACCATCCCCAACTTCAAGGGCGGGGAAAAGGAAGTAAACGCCCGGATCCTGGATGACGGCGCCGTGAAAACCATCCGCTTCGTCATCGCCCCCGGGGCCAGCATCGGCTGGCATATCCACGAGGACAGCGCTGAGGTCATGTACCTGCTGGAGGGGAAGGGCAAGGTCATCGAGGCGGAGGGCGAATATCCCCTTTCCGCCGGCCAGGCCTGCTACTGTCCCAAAGGTCAGGGCCACAGCTTCGTCAACGACAGCGAGACCGATCTGGTTCTGTTTGCCGTGGTGCCCCAGCAGTAAGGAACAAAACGAAAAAGCCGCCCTGCCGGGCGGCTTTTTGTATTCAGAAGCGGATGCTCTCCGGCTCGCTGCCGGGGCCGGCGGCCATGGTGGCCTGGGCGTTTTTCATGTAAAAGACCTGGTTGTTGCCGTCGCCGGGAGCGTAGTTGTTCTGAAGGCCGGGATAGGCGTCCAGCAGGCTCTTCTGGGCCTCGATGCGCTCGTCCAGCACCAGCTCGCAGGCAACGCGAAGGGTCTTGCCCTTGTGGAAGGCGCAGATCTCCACCTTGGGATTTTCAAGGATCTGATGGCTCACCGGCTTGATGGCGCCGGTCTGAATATAGAGCTTGTCCTCAAAAACATGGGCTGTGCCAAAGGGGCGCACCCGGGGCTGATCGCCCTCCACTGTGGCCAGATAATAGACGTGGGCCTCTTTCAGAAATTCGTACACGCGCTGCATTTATTCTTCCTCCTTTTGGGGTAATTTACAAACATCCACCCAGCCCGCCGGACGGCAGACTTTCTCCAGTTCCTCCGGGCTAATGCGCACGGCGCTGTTGTCGCTGCCGCCGGAGGGATAGACCGGGTCAAAGCGGAACAGGGACTTGTCCAGATAAATCTCCACCTGCTCCGGCACGGCAAAGGGGCAGACCCCGCCGGCGATGTTTCCGGTCAGCGGCTCCACCTCGTCATGAGAGAGCATTCTGGCTTTGGTGTGAAACTGGTCTTTGAATTTGCGGTTGTCGATCTTCTCGTCCCCCGCGGCCACCACCAGCACCACCTTGTCCCCCACGTGAAAGCTCATCGTTTTGGCAATGCGTCCGGGCTCGCAGCCCACGGCTTTCGCCGCCAGCTCCACCGTGGCGCTGGACACCTCAAACACCAGAAGCCTCTCGGCCATGCCGAAACCTTCCAGATATTGACGAACTTTCTCCACACTCATGGCCCTTCTCCTTGCAAGATAATGAAGTTGATTGTAAAATATTATACATGAAAAACAGAAAAATGGAAGTCGCCGTGATCGGCGCATTGAATATCGACATCTGCGGCGCCGCCAACGTGCCCTTCAGCTCCGGGGACTCCCTGCCCGGCGAGGTGAGCATAAGCCTGGGCGGCACCGGCTTCAACATCGCCCGCAGCGCCGCCGCTCTGGGGGCGGACTGCGCTTTTTTCTCCGTGCTGGGCGAGGACACCCACGCCGAAGCCATCCGGGCCGAAGCCGCGTGCCGGGGCCTTGATATTTCCGGCTGCCAGTGGGAAGCGGCCGACAACTGCCGCAGCCTTTCCATTCTGGACAGCAGCGGCGCCCTGTCCGCCGCGGTGAACGACATGAAGCTGGCCCGGCACATGGACGGCATCTTCGCCAAAAACGCCGCCCGGCAAATGGCAGAGGCAAAGATCGCCGTGGCGGAGGCCAATCTCCCGGCGGAATCCCTCTTCCGGCTTGCCGAAGGTCTGGGGGCGGAGACGCTTCTGGTGGCAGACAGCGTTTCCGCCGCCAAGTGCATGCGCCTGGAGCGCATCCTCCCCCGCATCCACACCCTCAAAACCAGCCTGCCGGAAGCCGGGCGGCTCACCGGCTACGCCGGCCCCGAGCGCTGCGCCACCGCGCTTTTGAAAAAAGGCGTGACCCGGGCCCTTATCACCCTGGGCGCCGAAGGCCTGCTCATCGCCGAGGGGGACACCATGCTCCGGCTGCCTCCGCTGACGCAGAAAACAGTAAATCTCCGCGGCGCCGGCGACGCCATGACCGCCGCGCTGGCCGTGGCCCTGCTGCGGGGCGCAGACCCGGAAACCGCCGGAAAGCTGGCGGCCGCCGCCGCGGCCATCACCGCCCAATGTGCTGAATCGGTAAGCCCGGAGCTGGGCAGACTAAAGGACATCGCGGGAGGGAAGCGCACATGAAATGCATCAAATATCTGGCGGGCCTTGGCCTGGCCGGAAGCCTCGGCACCCTGATCTTTTTGGGCAAATGCTTTGCGGAAGGTTTTCGCGGGGAGCCGTAAAACGAAAAAAGGGGCTGTAAAAAAACAGCCTTAGAAAAAAACAGAGGTCACACACCTATG
>CAZSAX010000018.1:0-23716 GCA_964605075.1 uncultured Oscillospiraceae bacterium | reverse complement strand
AGGCCGCCAGCCGCTTGTCAAAGCTCTTCCACATGATCTGCTCCATCAGCCACATAAGCTCGGAAAAGTGGCCGGTGATGAGATTGTTGGAATAGTTGGCAACCACCAGGGATTCATCCATCAGATTCCGATAGAGGCAGGCGGGAACCACCCAGAACTGACTGTCCTTTTCCGCCTCGATGATGATATCGAACTGCATATCCGGCATCACGCAGGACGCAGAAAGCAAACAGACGTCCCTTTCAAAAAAGCGGCAGATGGAGATCTCCCGGCCTTCCTCGGAGAGAATGTAGGCCCGAAGCTGTCCGGAACGCACCAGCAGCAGTCCCAGGCAATCCCGGCCGCCGCTGTGCAGGACGGTCCCCTTTTTTGCCTCATGGAATTCGGTGACTTCCAGGATCCGCTCTTTATGGTCTTCACTGAGCTTATCCCAGATGGGGAAATAAGAAGAAAAACTCATTTTAATATTGCGCCTCTTTTCAGCTCTCAGTATAGGCATCTTTTTCTTCCCTGTCAATGCAGCCTTGCCTGCCGCATGGCAGAAAAAATTAATCTTTTGGTGAAAAAGTCACGGAATTCGTGGTATACTTGTGTTATTCTGTGACCAGATAAAACTTAAATGATTTTTACGGAGGAATATATCATGGAAAAATGGAAATGCAGCGTTTGCGGTTACATTCACGAAGGCCCCATGACCGAGGATTTCACCTGCCCCCTCTGCCGTCGCCCGGCCAGCGCATTCGAAAAGATCGAAGAAGCTCCGGCTCCCAAGAATCCTTATGCCGGCACCAAGACCGAACAGAACCTTTGGGAAGCCTTTGCCGGCGAGTCTCAGGCCCGGAACAAGTATACTTTCTTCGCTTCTGTTGCCAAGAAGGCCGGCTTTGAGCAGATCGCCGCCATCTTCCAGAAGACCGCCGACAACGAGAAAGAGCATGCCGAGCTCTGGTTTAAGGCGCTGGGCGAGGTGGGCGATACCGCCGCCAACCTCCTGCACGCCGCTGAAGGCGAAAACTACGAATGGACCGATATGTACGACCGCATGGCCAAGGACGCCGAGGAGGAAGGCTTCCACGAACTGGCCGAGCAGTTCCGCGGTGTCGCCGCCATCGAGAAGCACCACGAAGAGCGTTATCGCAAGCTTCTGCACAATGTGGAAGCCAAAGAGGTCTTTGAAAAGAGCGGTGTTACCCTGTGGGAGTGCCGCAACTGCGGCCACCTGGTTCTTGGCGTCAAAGCACCGGAGGAATGCCCTGTCTGCAAGCATGCACAGGCTTATTTCGAAGTTCGGGCCGAAAATTACTGAGTTTCTCCTTTCGCGGCACAGCCACTGGCTGTGCCGCTTTTTTTTGCGCAAACAACACATTTTCGGCACAAACAGCACATGGCGCCAAACTTCATTTTCTTTACACTTCTGAGGATTTTCGATATACTGAATCCGAAAGGATGTTGCTTATGAATGTTCCATCCGCTGAGCCGATGGTGTTTTCTCTTGCTTCCACACTCACCCGCTTTTCCGGGTTCTTCTATCAGTGCTACCTGATCCCGCTGGCCTTATCCATCCTGGTTCTGAGCCTGGACAAGAAAAAGACTCTGCCAGCCCGGCACATCGCGCTCTATACTCTTTCCGCCTGTATTCTTGCCGGCCTCTTGTATCTGCTCCTTGGCTCCCTGGTCCCGGATTTCAAGCTCCTTGGCACCGTTAGCCACCTGCTGCTGCTTCTTTTCATCTGCCTGTACGCGGCTTTTTTCAGTCCCCTGCAGCCGCAGGTTCGCGTGGTCGTCGCCGCCGCCCTGGTGGCAGACATCAACATGGCGCAGTCGATCAGCACGCAGGTTTTCATGCCAAGCCTGCCCCTGCCGCTGTCCAACACGCTGCAGTTTCTCATGCTTTTGATCTCGCTGGTTGTTATCGTTGTATTCCTGCCTTCCCGCAGCAGCCGGATCCCTTCGGCCTACTGGCTGACCATGCTCATCATCGCCTTTATATCGGCTGCCTGTCTCTATTCCATTCGCATTCTGGAAAGTCAGAACGGTATCGTTCCCAGCGGCAGCGTTGCTTTAAGCATCACTCTGTTCGCCTTTTTTACCGTCAATCTTCTCATCTATTATCTATACTATGCGCTGGTTAAGTCCCATCGCATGGCCACCGACATGCAGACCATGCAGGCCAAGCTGGAGCAGGATCTGGACTTCTACCGCCGCTCCGAGACCCTTACCCAGGAATACCGCAGTCTGCGCCATGAACTGAAGAATCACTTTACCGTCATGGAAAGCCTGCTCGAGGAAAAGCGTTACGACCAGCTTCATCAATACTTTCAGGAATACAGCGGGAAAAACCGCCTCAATCTGGAGGAATTCCGCTGCCCCAATCCCCTGATCAGCTCGGTAATCAGCCACCAGATGAACACAGCCCTTTCTGCCGGTGTCCAGCTGGATGTGATTGCCGCCGTTCCCGAAGTCCTTGGCATTGCCGACGATGATCTTTGTTCCCTTTTGTCAAATCTGCTGGACAACGGTGTGGAGGGCTGCCTCCGGGCCGGGAAAAACAGCGTCAAAGCAACGCTTCACACCGACAAAAACTGTCTTTTCATCACCGTAACAAACCCCGCCCCGGCAGACACGCTGAAAACCAATCCCCGTCTTCGATCCACCAAAAACAATCCCAACGCCCACGGCTTCGGCATTCCCATCATCCGCCAGATCGTGGAGCGCTACGACGGCATTGTCCGCTTCAGCGAAGACAACGGCTGGTTTACCGCCGATGCCATGCTTTATATGGAGGGCCTGTCATGAATCAGCTCTCCATTGCCGTCTGCGACGATGACGCGCGGTTCCGCCGTTCTCTGCGCCAGCTCGTGCTGCAGTGCTTCCTCCATCACCAGGAGAACGCGGAGGCCCTGGAATGCGGCAGTGCCGATGAACTCATCTCCCTGCTGGGGCAGAAGCGCTTCGATTTGATCTTTCTGGATATCGACATGCCCCAGATGGACGGCATCCGGCTGGGGCACCATCTTCGCAGTCACGGCTGCCAAACCGACATCATCTATGTCTCCAACCTGGACGAGCGTGTTTACGAGATATTCCCCGTCCATCCCTTTTCCTTTGTGCGAAAAAGCCGCTTTCAGGAAGAACTCCCCGGCGTGATCGCCGAGTACGTCCAGACCATGCGCCGCAGCCAGACGCTGCTGTCTCTGCAGGATACCGATGGCCATCTGCGCAGCTTTCATCCCGAAGAGATCACCTATGTGGAAGCCGCCGGCAAATTGCAGAAACTCTGTCTGTTTTCGCAGTCTGCCCCCTTTCTGGTGCGAAGCTCTCTGTCCGATCTGGAGCAGCAAATGCTGCCGCTTGGCTTCATCCGCATCCATAAAGGTTTTCTTGTCAACTATCGCTATGTGCAAAAAATCACATCCCGCAGCGTTCTTCTGGATACCGGCGACAGTCTGCCCGTAGGCCGTGACCGGCTGAAAACCGCCCGGGAGTGCTATCTTTCTCTCATGAAATGGAAAGGTCTGGCCCCCGGCAATCCGAAATGAACAGCAACACCCTGCCCGAGTCTCCGGGCAGGGTGTTTTTGTCAAGGATGATTCCTGTCTTTGGGCGCGCTGAAGAAGGGCGTCATACGGATACCGGGGAAAATCCGGTAGCTCAGGCCCACAAAGCGGCCCGTGAGCAAAACCGAAGCGATGGAACTGATACCCACGCTGGCCAGAGAGTGAACGGAAATGAGATTGATTACAATGGCGATCAACACATAGATCCCATCCGCCACCATTTTCACATTGGACAGCTTTTTCTGATATACCCGGCTGACCACGTTGTTGAATTCATCCGGCGCCGGCAACATCATGTCACAGCCGCTGATAAGTGCCACGCCAAAGCCCTGAATGGCAATGCCGACCAGCAGTGCGATGCACTTCTGCCACAAAACCAGCTGCGGCTCCCAAAGCCACATGAACAAATCCACCAGATAACCGAAAGGGACGCCTACACACATGGTCAGAAGGCTTTTGACCGTCACCCGGCGCTGCACCAGGATCTGCAGCACAACACACAGCAGATGAAGCAAAATGGTGGCATTGCCCAGGGTGAGCGGCGTAAAGCCTGCCACCGCGTCCGGCACCGCCGTTATGGGCGAAACGCCCCAATAGGTACGCTTAAGAAGCACAAGACCGACAGCCATGCATACAAGGCCAGCCATGTACTGAACAATGCGTCTTGGAAGCTGCTTTGATTTCATAATAACTCCAACATTGCAGATTATACGCAAATATAATAGCGCAAAGCGCCCCCGTCTGCAAGTTTGTTTCACAGGAAAGATCGAGCACCGGCTAAAAAAGTCTGCCGCATCAGCGACAATACGCCTTTCCACCTCACCATCTGCTCCCCTTCCGACCTTCTCCGGATTCTTTGCCATCGTCAGTGAAACTTTAAGTTTTCTTTATGGCAAAATAACTGCCGACACTGTATAATTATTTTATTCACAAGTTCATACCGACTACCGAAAGGAGCACGACCATGAAACGCACATCCCGTTTTCTGACTCTTTTGCTTAGCTTTGCCCTTTTGCTTTCCCTTGGCTGCGTTGCCAACGCCGCCGCTGCCCAGTCCTCCGGCGAAATGGAAAGCGACATCCGGGCCTGGCCCAGCTTCCAGAGCGCCGTCTGCACGGCCGCGCCCGGGGATACGCAGGCCAGCTTCCTTTGCTACGGTGTGCTGAACGCCGCCGGCGACATCGTCCCCTTCTCCGGCAAAGAGGCCGCCGTCACGCTTTATGACAGCCGCAGCGATGGCTCTATCCTTGCCCGCAGCACCGCTGTTTACGACGAGGCGCAGAACGGCTGGATCTTCACCATCGACCTGCCCGAAGAAAACACCGCCTATTGGGTCTCTTTCAACGGCGGTCTCACCGCGCCGGTCTATGTGGTCGTGGATGAAGCTGAAACCACCCAAACGCTCTATAACGCCAGCCTTGCCGCCGGCGGAGAAACGGAGGCCAGCCTTGCCCTTTCCTCCTACGCCCCCATCAACGGCGTAACTTCCTCGGACGACAGCCTTTATCACGATGAATATCTGAACGCAGATATCGTCCGTCCTTACATTGGCACGAACTCCGACATCTTCACGCTGGACAGTTTCTCCGATCTTTCCAGCGCTTCCGAATATGAAAAGGCCGCCATCACCTGGTGGCTCGACTCCGGCTTTACCAACGGCGCGGACGGCCTGAACCTGTTCGGCTATGATCGTCCGGCCTTTTATACCTTCGAGCTCACACTCTTCATCTATCGCTACTTCGGCATCTATGACAATGCCTACGGCAAGCCCATGTCCGGCTTCACCATCGGCAGCGAACCCTATTTTGTTTCCATCATGAACACCAACGGCACCGGCATCATTGACGATATCTCCGTAGTGGACCCTCAGACCTCTATTGACTGCGGCGCCCCCATGACCTGCACGGATATCCTCGCCACCCTCTATAACGCTCTCACCAGTGCCTATGCCAAGCTCTCCGATGCCGGAACCGCAGCCGCCGCTTCCCTGCCCGCCGCGGATACCGCCCTTGCCAAAGCGGAGGCTATGGCCGCACTTCTGGAGCTCGACATTCCCGATTATGATGCTGAAGTCTCCAAAGTGGAAGCCATCTCCATCTTCTATGAACTGGCCCAGGGCAACTACATCACCCCCATGACCTATCCCGACACAGAATATGCCAGTGCCACCGCCATGGATGTGGAAGGCTCCGGCGAGCCCACCAACGGCAATGACAAGACCGCCGCTTATGATGTTCACATGAGCATCGATGAAGACAGCCGCCTGGAAGGCGAGGACGCTTTCATTGATATCGACGGCAACTACAACGCCCTTGTCGTCTCCAACGGTGCCAAGGTCACCATCGTGGATCCCTTCCTGCGCACCACCACCTCCAACAGCGATTATGGCTTCGGCGGCGGCGCGGTGCTTATGGCCCGGGATGCCGGCACAGCGGTGAGCCTGCTGGGCACGGACGGCTCCATCAATGTGGACGTCGAAACCGCCTCCTCCGCCGGCGGCCTGATGCCGCTGTGCTCTGCCGCCATCTATGGCCGGAACCTCCACGTTTACAGCCCCGGCACCCACACCTCCAACCTCACGTATAACGGCGTTCTCTGGTATGAGGACAGCACCATCCTTGGTTCCGGTCGCATCTTCTCCACGGACTACTGGGGCGGCTATCTGGTCTATGACAACACCGTCAGCTTCAAATCCGAAGGCGCCGGCGGCAGCGTTCTGGACGAAACCAGCATCGTATACTACAAAAACAGCTATCTCTACGGCTCCAGCACCTCTGAGATCAACGGAAGCGGCACCGTGTACTACGAAAACTGCATTGCCGACTTCGATGCCTTCTATGAGTTCCACAACAACACCAGCTACTGGACCGACACCGGCTCTCTGTATGCCGTCAACAGCGTTCTCAACTTCGGCGAAAGCTTCTACTGGGATGCCAAAGCTGCCAAATCCGTGGTGACCCTGGCCGATTCCACGGTCACCTTGTCGGACACCAGTGAATACGCCATCGCGCTGGGCTACACGGAGGGCGGAAACGACTTTATGACCGGCGAAGCCATCGCCCCCGGTGCTGAGACCGAATCCTATATTGTGAAGTCCCTCACCGGTGCGCCCGCTGACCAGGTCAACGGCTACTCCATCCTCCGCCTTTACGGCGACAGCTCCATCTCCGGCGGTGCCATGAAGCTCTACATCGGCCAGCGTTATGACCTTTCCATCGAGATCGATGACAGCTTCACCGGCAGCATTTCCTTTGTCCTGGACCGCAGCGATGAAGGCAACACCGGCAATCTCATCGTAAACGGCGAGACCCTCACCGAGGCCGGCGCCTATGATTTCGGTGGTCTGCACATCGAGATCCTCAAGTAAATAACCACAGCAAAAGCCCTGCTCCAACGAGCAGGGCTTTCTTTATTTACCTTGATAGGCTTCATATTCTTCCGGGGTGTTCAGGTTTTGGAACAGCTCTTCTCCCGGCCGCTCCAGACGCAAAACATCAATTTGCGCGAAAAGGTCTCTAAACGAACGCTTCCCCTCTTCCAGGCAGCGAAGCGCGGCCGGCAGACAGCTTCGGCGATAAATCCCGAAAAGCGGTTCCCCCTGATAAATGCAGGCATCATGCTCTCCCAAAGCGGCCAGCAGCTTCTGCGCCGCCTCCACCGTTCCGCCGGGCATATCCGTGGCCGTAAGAAGAACGATATCCTCCTCCGACTTTGCGAATGCCGATATAAGGCCGTTGAGCGGCCCCTGGCCGGGAAAAATGTCCACAAGCTCCTGGTATTCCCCTTTGGGAAAACGGCCTTCCCGGTCCACGGAGAACGCCACAGGACCAAGACTCTCATATTTCCGGGCCAGAGCCAAATTCATCGGCAGGCCCTTAAAATCCAGCAGGGCCTTGTCCCGGCCCATCCGGCGGCTTTGTCCACCGGTTAAAATTACCGTCATCATATTTGTATTCTATCACGCCTTGTGCTAAAATCAAGTCATGATGAAGTTAAACGACAGTGTTCAATACATCAAGGGCGTTGGCGAGAAAAAGGCCAAAGCGCTGGAAAAGCTGGGCATATACAGTCTGCGTGACCTGGTAAGCTATTTCCCCCGGACCTATGAGGACCGGCGGAAGATCTACAGCATACGGGAAGCGCCGCTGGATATGCCGGTTTGCGTCCGGGCCATGGTGGCCTCCACCCCCATTGCCACCCGCATCCGCGGCGGCATGGAGCTGCTGAAACTGCGCGCCGTGGATGAAGAAGGCACGCTGGATATCACCTACTTTAACCAGAGTTATTTGAAGACCAGTCTCCAGCCCGGCTGTTATTACATTTTCTATGGCCGCGTAAATCTCCAGCACTCCCGGCGCAGCATGACGAACCCGGAATTTGAGGCTGAAGAGAAGCAGGGTATCATCACCGGCCGCATCATGCCCGTTTACCGCCTTACCTCCGGCATCGGGAGAAAAAGCCTTTTGAGCATTCTGCAGAACGGTCTTGCCGCCTGTGAGGACACCTTCCCCGACGCTCTTCCCGACAGTGTCCGGGAAAAATGTCGTTTGGCGCAGGCTCGCTTTTGCTATCATAACATCCACTTTCCCGAAGATGACGGCACCTTGCAGCTGGCCAGAGAACGGCTTGTGTTTGAGGAGCTTTTTGTGCTGGCCACCGCCCTGGGTCTGCTGCGGCAGCGGCGCAGCGGGCAGGATGGGCTTCGCTTCCGCAGGCCATCCCTGGATGAATTCTGGTCAAAGCTCCCCTTCCGCCCTACCGGCGCTCAGGTACGCGCGGCCCGGGAAGCGCTGGACGACATGGGCTCCGGCCGCCCCATGAGCCGCCTTCTTCAGGGCGATGTAGGCAGCGGCAAAACGCTGGTAGCGGCAGCGCTGATATGGTCCTGCGTGCAAAACGGCTTTCAGGCGGCTTTCATGGCCCCTACCGAGATCCTGGCCGAGCAGCATTTCGCCACGTTAACGGAATTGCTCTCCCCTTATGGCATCCATGTAGTCAAGCTCACCGGCTCCATGACCGCCAGGCAGAAGCGGGAAACCGTCACTCTCCTTGCGTCCGGCGAGGCAAGCCTTGCCGTTGGCACCCACGCACTCATCAGCCAGGGTGTTGAATTTCAGAAACTTGGTCTTGTTGTCACCGACGAACAACACCGCTTCGGTGTGGAACAGCGCAGCGCTTTGAGCGAGAAGGGGCAAAAGCCCCATGTCCTGGTCATGTCTGCCACCCCCATCCCACGCACCCTTGCTCTCATTATTTATGGCGACCTTGACATCTCCGTCCTGGATGAGCTTCCTCCGGGCCGCCAAAAGGTGGACACCTTCGCCGTGGGTGAAGATATGCGGGAGCGCATCTGGCGCTTTGTCCGCCGTCTGGTGGGCGAAGGGCGGCAGGTCTTCATCGTCTGCCCCATGATCGAGGAAAACGAAGATCTGCCGGAAAATCTCAAAAGCGCCGAGACCCACGCCAGATACCTTCAAACCGAAGTATTCCCCGATCTTCGCCTGGCCTGCATCCACGGCCGGATGAAAGGCAAGGAAAAAGATGCTCTCATGAGCGCGTTCTCTCGTGGCGAGTACGATATTCTTGTATCTACCACGGTGATCGAAGTGGGTGTGGACGTGCCGAACGCCGCCCTGATGATCGTGGAAAACGCGGATCGCTTCGGCCTGTCCCAGCTCCATCAGCTTCGCGGCCGGGTGGGCCGCGGCCGTCACAAGAGCTACTGCGTGCTCTTTTCCGATGCACAGGGCGAGGAGGCTAGGGCCCGCCTGAAGATCATGTGCCAAACCAACGACGGCTTTAAAATCTCCGAAGAAGATCTGCGTCTGCGCGGTCCCGGCGACTTCTTCGGCTCCCGGCAGCACGGTCTGCCGGAGATGCATGTGGCCGACCTCTCCGGGGATATGCGGGTCCTGAAACAGGCTCAGACGGAAGCCCTGGCCCTTCTTGCCGCCGATCCGGAGCTCCGCCATCCGGAGAACCAGAGACTTCGGGAACGCATTGACGAACTGTTTGTCATCCATGGCGAAAGCTTTAATTAAATAAAAAAATCGGAACGCATAAGCGTTCCGATTTTTGATTTTGAAGGATTACTCCTCGACGACTTCCTCTTCCTCGGGAGCAAAGCCGGAAGCTTCGCCGGTGGCAGAGATTTCGTACACCAGAGCATCGGCGCGGGGGCCGACTTCGCGCTCTTCGCGCTCACGCACAGGGGCGGGAGCGGGCTCGGACAGCGCGCGGATGGACAGGCTGATCTTCTGCTTCTCGTTGTCGATGGCAGTGATCTTGGCGTCCACGGTCTCACCAACGGTGAGAACCTCTTCGGGCTTGCCGATGCGACGGTTGGCGATCTGGGAGATATGGATCAGGCCGTCCACGCCGGGCAGCACTTCCGCGAACGCGCCGAAGGGCATGAGCTTCACGATCGTCACAGGAGCGATATCGCCCTCCTGATAGGCCGCGGTGAACTTGACCCAGGGGTTGTCCTCGGCCTTGCGGTAGCCCAGAGAGATTTTCTTCTTCTCGGTATCGAAGCTGATGACATAGACTTCGATCTCGTCGCCCACAGACAGAACGTCAGCGGGGGTACGAACGCGGCTCCAGCTGATCTCGGAAACATGAACCATGCCGTCCACGCCGCCGATATCGACGAAAGCGCCGTAAGAAGCCAGGCTCTTAACAGTGCCCATGTATTTCTTGCCGACCTCGATCTCCGCCCAGATCTTCTCGCTACGCTCGCGGCGCTCGCGATACAGGACGCTGCGGATGGAGCCCACCACGCGCTTGCGGGCGCGGTTGACTTCGGTGATCTTCAGGCGGGTGGTGGTTCCCACGATGGTGCTCATGGGTTCCTCACGGCCCAGGCCGGTCTGAGAAGCAGGAACGAAGACGCGGATGCCGTTAACGGAAACAACAACGCCGCCCTTGTTTTCTTCGGTGACCTTGCCCTCGACAACGGTGCCTTCCTCGCGGGCGGCTTCGATGTCGTTCCAGCTGCGGGCAGCGTCCAGACGACGCTTGGACAGCTGAGCAGTGCCTTCCACATCGTTAACACGAACGACGGTAGCGGTGATCTCATCGCCGATCTTGACGATATCGTGAATGTTCACGCCGGCTTCATCGTTGGTGAACTCGGACACGGGGATGTAGCCAGAGTGCTTGGTGGAAAGGTCCAGGGTGATCTCCGTGGCGGTGATGGCAGCAACGATACCGGTCACGGTGTCGCCGTTGCTGATGGTCTTAATGGCTTCCTCGAGAAGCTGGTCAAAGGACTTCTCAGCTTCCTGCACGGCTTCGGCCTTTTCTTCGACAGCGTCCACAGCAGGAACTGCCTCTTCAATGTTTTCTTCCTTTACCAGGATCTCGGTCTCTTCGGTCATTTTGTTTACTACCTCCTTAATTATCCACGCCGGCGTGGAAGCGCCTGCCGTCACACCAAGATTTGTGCAGCCTTCCAGCAAGGCTGTATCCAGCTCGCCGCTGTTTTGCACAAACAGGACCTTCGGGCAGTTTTCCCGGCATATCTCCGCCAGATGCAGGCTGTTGGCGCTGTGAGTTCCGCCCACAACGACCATGGCCTCCGACTCCGCGGACAGCTCCCGGGCTTCCTTTTGCCTAATAAACGTAGCATCGCATATTGTATCAAATATTTCTGCGTTTGTACACTCTTTTTTTAAAATGTTAATATATTGTTCAATCTTCTCTTTGTTGGATGTTGTCTGGAAAACAACAGTGATCGGCAGAGTGTTGTGTTGTCCGTTTTCTTTCAGCCAATTCAGCACTTCTTCCCCATCCCGAAGGACCTCCGCACCCTGGCACCAGCCGCAGATCCCCTGGACCTCCGGATGGCTGGGTTCCCCCAGAATCACGACCTGCCGTCCCGCCTGCGATGCTTTCTCCACGATCCGGTGGATACGCATGACTTTGGGACAGGTAGCATCAATGAGCGTGCATTCCCGAGCCTTCAGCTGCTCCAGCACACTCCTTGCCACCCCATGGGAACGGATGATGACCCGCGCCCTTTCCGGCACATCCTCTTCCCGGGCCGCCACCTGAAGGCCGGCCTCTGCAAGCTGCTGCACCGCATCCTTGTTGTGGATCAGTTCTCCCAGACTCCAGCAGGCGCCTTCTTCCAGTGCCCTTTCTGCCATGGCCACGGCGCGGTTCACGCCAAAACAGAAGCCAGCGCTTTTTGCTACGGTAATGCTCATGCCATTTCTCCCAGTGCAAAGATTTTCAGCATCAGTTCCCGGGTCTGCGCCGTGAACTCTTCCTGATTCCGGGCCTGCACATAATAGGGATCGCCAAATCTGAGCTTCACCCGATGGAAAGCTTTTTTATTGCGTGTGATATGTATCGGCACAATAGGAACATTCTGCCGGGCCGCAAAGCGCACCGCACCGGGATGACCGGCATCCGGGTCATCCACCGGGGTTCTGGTTCCTTCCGGGAAGATAACAACTTTCTGCCCATCCTTCAGAAGCTTCCGCGTCATGCGGAAAGCTTCGATGTCCTGGCCTTCCCGGTCTACGCCGAAGGCGCCGCACTTCTTATAAATCCAACCAAGAACAGGAACCGTCATGTTTTCCTTCTTGCTCATGAAATTCAGTCCCGCATTCCAGCCCAGAGACAGGGCCAGGAGGATCGGATCTGTAAAGTTGGAGTGATTGGGACAAAGAATGCAGGCACCTTCCGGGAGCTTCTCCCGCCCGGTCACTGTTACCGGGAACAGAAGCCTCTGAGGAAGAAACAGGATCGCATAGACAATTTTAAAGACAATTCTCATAATGCAAAGGTAGTCTTCACAAGGGCACAGACGTGATCGATGCTCTCCTGCAGGCTCAGCGTCGTGGTATCCACATGAACCGCCCCTTCCGCCGGTTTCAGCGGCGCCGCAGCCCGGGTGGAATCGTTATGATCCCGCTCCGCCATATCCGCAAACACCTCTTCATACGTCACCTTCTGGCCTTTTTCCAGCAGCTCCAGAAGCCGGCGCTGGGCTCTGGCCTCTGCCGAAGCGGTAAGAAAGATCTTCAGCCCGGCGTCCGGCAGAACCACCGTGCCGATATCCCGGCCATCCATCACGACGCTCATCGCACGGGCCGTGCTGCGCTGCATTTCCAGCAAAAAAGCACGCACGGCGGGGATGGCAGAAACCGCGGACGCATACATGGAGATCTCCGGTGTACGGATCTGGCCGCTCACATCTTCTTCGTTGAGCATCATACGCTGCACACCGTCCTCGCCATAACCAAGGCGAATGCTGAGGGAAGGCAGAATTTCCTCCACCGCCGCTGCATCCCTGGGATCCAAACCAGCCCGAAGGACCGCCAGACCCACGGTGCGATAAATGGCTCCGGTATCCACATAGACAAAACCAAAGCGTTCCGCCACGTGGCGGGCAATGGTGCTTTTTCCGGCACCGGAGGGGCCGTCGATCGCCACAGAACAAATTTTATTCATCATTTTTTATCCTTCCTTCAGAAGCTTGCTGCCGGCACAGCGTCCGGTAGACCAAGCGATTTGTAAATTAAAGCCGCCGGTATAGGCATCCACATCCAGCACTTCACCGGCAAAATACAGTCCGGGGATCAATTTGGATTCCATGCTCCGGGGATCCACCTGCCGCACATCCACACCGCCGCTGGTAACAATAGCGTCCTCAATGGGCCGCGGTCCGCTCACCCTTACCGGGAAGGCCTTGAAAAGCGACACCAGTTTCCGGCGCTGCTCTCGGGTGATGGAATGGACTTTCTGATTGGCAGGGATGCCGGACATCTCCACCAGCACCGGGATAAAGGACTTGGCCGCCAGCTCGTCCAGGGCATTGGCAAAATCCCGGTTGGAAAACTTGGCAAAGTCCCGCAGGATCCGTTCATCCAGCTTTTCCTCGTCCAGCGCCGGCTTAAAGTCGATGAAAAGCTCATAGCTTTTTTCCCCGAAATGGCGCATGTGGGCACTGGCGGAAAGCACCAGCGGACCGGTCACACCAAAATGGGCAAACAGCATCTCCCCCAGCTCTTTATAGATCAGCTTCCCGTTTTCGTGCACGGACAGCGTCACATTTCTGGGCGCAAAGCCCGCCAGCCTTTCGCAGAAGGCATCCGGACTCTCCAGCGGCACCAATGAGGCGCGCAGCGGCGTGATGCTGTGCCCCAGCTTCCGGGCCATAAGATAGCCATCCCCCCGGGAGCCGGTCAGCGGATAGCTCTTGCCGCCGGTACAGATCACAGCCGCCCGGCAGGCGATGTTCCCCTGCTCGGTTTTAACACCGCAGACGCCGCTTTCATCGGTCAGAATGTCCAGAGCCTTTGTGCGAAGGATTTTTACGCCCCCGGACTTCATCCAGGCCGTCAGCCGGTCGGCCACATCATTGGCGTTGTCCGAAACCGGAAACACACGATTCCCCCGCTCTGTTTTGACCGGAACGCCGATCTCCTCAAAGAAATCCTTCACGCCCTCCGGCGGAAAGGCCGTCAGAGCGCTGTAAAGAAATTTGGGATTCGTGGGCACATTGGCAAGAAATTCTTTCACGCTGCAGTCATTGGTAATGTTGCAGCGTCCCTTGCCGGTAATGCGCAGCTTCCGCCCGGTCTTTTCGTTGGGTTCCAGAATCAGCACCGAAAGTCCGCGCTCCGCCGCTGTTCCCGCACAGATCTGGCCGGCCGCGCCGGCGCCGATGACAACAACGTCAGCTTTCACCTTTCGTAAACACCTCATATTCCGCCCAAAGTGTTTCCAGATTCTCAAAGGTCTCATCCAGGGTCTCCCGCCGGCGGGCACTGATGGCAATAATGATGGCGTTGATAACGCTCAGCGGCGCCACCAGTGAATCCAGGAAAGACACCATGTCGCTCTTGGCATACAGCATCACATCCGCAAGGCTGGCAAAGGGAGATGCGTCGTTATCGGTAAGCGCCACGATTTTGGCGCCCCGTTCCTTGGCAAAACGGGCAGCCCGGAGCGAGTTGGAGGTGTAGCGGGGAAAGCTGATGGAAAACAGCACATCATCCGGCCCGATACGAAGCATCTGCTCATACACCTCGCTGCCCTTGGTATCGTTGACCACATGAACGTTGTCCATCAAATAATTCAGGTAAAACCCCAAAAAAGAGGCCAGCGCCGCCGAAGAGCGCATGCCCAGAATATAAACGTTTCTTCCGCTGAGAACCGCATCCACCGCGGCTTCAAAGCTTTCATGATCCAGACTCTCCAGCGTTACGCGAAGCTTTTCCATGTCCGAACTCATGACCGCCTTGAGCACATTGGCGCTGTCCATCATCTCCCGTGCCGCCGCGATCCGCTGAACACTGGTGAGCCGGTTGCGCACCAGCTCCTGGAGCGCCTTTCGCATCTCCGGATAGCCCTCGTACCCCAGCTCCGTGGCAAAGCGAACTACCGTAGACTCACTCACACCAACAGTCTTTCCCAGCTTTCCGGCCGTCATAAAGGCCGCTTTGTCATAATTATCCGCAATGTAGCGGGCAATCAGCCGCTGCCCCTTGGAAAATTTCACGTTGTCAGCATTGATCAGAGAGAGGATATTCTTTTCCAAAAATGTCATCCCCTTTTTTATGGTAAAAACATAATACTTGCATTTCGTCAAAAATGCAAGTATTATCCATAAATCTTTCAAATTAATGAAATTTTTCTTGGCGAATCCACCTCATTTTGAAGGTTTGATCGTCATCATGCAGGAATTCACTTCTTCCCTCGTCAAATAGCGCCACTGCCCAACGGGCAGTTCGCCCAACACAAGGCCGCCCTCCGCCAGGCGCACCAGACGCAGAACATTCAAGCCGCAGGCCGCGCACATTCTGCGCACCTGCCGATTTTTCCCTTCATGGATAATAACCTGGATCTCTGCACCGGTGCCGCTGCGTTCAATAAGCGTCACCCGTGGCGGCGCGATGGGCTCCCCCTCCAGACTCCGCATGGCGTTCATGCGCCGGATGGCCTCTTTTACATCCGCCCCCTGCACATTCACCTTATAAAGCTTATCCACCTCATGGGCCGGGTGCATCATGGCATTGGCAAAATCACCGTCGTCCGTAAGGATAAGAAGGCCCTCGGAATCCATGTCCAGCCGTCCCACGGGATACAGCCGGCCGCCGGCATTCTGGGTAAGCTCCGCCACCGTGGGTCGCCCCCGATCATCGGACATGGTCGTAACATAGCCTTTGGGCTTGTTGAGCATTATGTAGCGGTGAGCCTTCACCTTGGGCAGAGGCTCGCCATCCACCAGGATAACATCCGTTGCCGGATCAGCCGACATGCCAACGGCAGCAATTTTGCCGTTGACCGTGATCCGGCCTTCCTCCATCATCTTTTCTGCGGCACGGCGGGAGGCCACCCCAGCCGCCGATATCAGTTTTTGCAGTCTCTCTTTCAAAAGCTGTACACATTCCTTCCTGCCAGCCGTAAAAAGTGGCAAATTTGTTCCCAGCGGCTCAGGCTCTGCTCCACGCACACACTGCCCTCGCCATATACCAGAGGACAGCGAACCGCTTCCTCCCCGTTGACACAGGCCACCACCTGCCCGGCCGTTTCCCCGGCCCGGAAGCCTGCAAAGGCAAAGCGGGGCAGCTCGTATCGATAACTGACCTCATCTCCGCTGCGGCAAAGCACCGAAAGCTCTCCCGCCGGCAGAACCTGCGCCGCCGGACTGTCCCCGCCGATGACGGGAACGGAAACATACTCGTTGCCCGCCAGCCGGCATCGCTGCCAGTTTTCATAGCCCCAGTCATACAGGGACATATGATCCTCCCAGTCATCCGGCGCGGAAAGCGTCACACAGATGAGCGTCATGCCGTCCCGCTCACAGCAGGACACAAGACTCCGTCCGGCCGCCATGGTATAGCCGGTTTTGACGCCAAACACGCCGTCATAAAGCCCCAGAAGCTTATTATGGTTTCGGTAGGTCAGATCACCCACCGTGGCCGTCTGGCTGGATACGATCTCCCGGAACGCATCATTTTCCAGCGCCGCCCGGGTAATCAGAGCCAGGTCCCGGGCGCTGGCATAATGCTGCGCATCATCCAGTCCGTTGGGATTGACAAAATGACTGTTCCGGCAGCCAAGGCTCTGGGCTTTTTCGTTCATCCAATCCGCAAAAGCCTCAGTGCTCCCCGCTGCATGGCAGGCCAGCGCCACGGCAGCGTCGTTGCCGGAAGCCAGCATCAGCCCATACAGAAGCTCTTCCACCCGGTAGCTCTTTCCCGCAGCCAGGTACATGGACGAGCCTTCAATGTTTGTCCATTCCGGCCGGATAACAACTTCCTCCCTGAGGTCGCAATGCTCCAGAACCACCAAAGCCGTCAGGATCTTGGTGGTGCTGGCAATAAGCCGGGGCGAATCCGCCTTCTTCTCGTACAGGACCTGCCCGCTTTCCGCCTCCATCAGAATGGCCGACTGAGCGGAAACCGCCGGCGCTTCCGATGCCAGGGCCGAAACAGACAAACAAAACACAGTCAATACCCAAAGGATTCCTTTTTTCATACGCTGCACCTCACGGCGCTTAGTATAGCCGGTCTTACGGCGCATAACCTCAGGAACTTATATCCTTTTCCTTCTTCCGGGCCCGTTTTTCGGCATAGCCTTCCAGCCGATCCAGAATGTCGGGAATGGAATCCAATACACGGTCTGCCGTGCTGGCAGCCGGAGGTGTGATGTTCATCATATGAAGATGCCCGTCACGGGCCACAAGGAACCCCACCGGTTCCACCTTCACTGCGGCGCCGGCGCCGCTCCAGAGACAGGACTCCTTTGCTTTCTTATCCCCGGCGCCGGAAGCAAATCCATAGCTCATCCGGCTCACCGGGATCACCGTGATCCCATCCGGTGTGGTGATGGGAGAGCCGACCATGGTGTTCGCGTCCACCATGCTTCGGATTTGGGCCAAAGCGCCGTCCATGCGCTCTCCGATGGCTTTTTGCTGCTGCAAATCAACTCATCCTTTCCGACCGGCCCGCCGGATCTTTCTCCGCCCATAATGCGCTGCCAGCAGCAACGCCAGCAGCCGTCCCAGTCGCAGGGAGGCACACACTGCCGCATCCAGCACCGGTTTCTCTCCGTCAAAATCCAGATCGTTGCGCAGGTCAAGCTCCCGGATTCCATCCCCGGCCAGCTGCATTACTGTCTGCATACTCAGCCCGGTCAGATTGTAAACCATGGCCGTGTCATAGGGATCCGGATAGGCACACAGCACATGAACCTTCAACCGGTCTATCCGCATGGATCGGAACGCACGGACAAAAAGCTTCACCGCCAGCTCTGCCAGACGGGCCACGTGCAGAATATCGGGCCTTTGATTTCCTTCCAAGGATGCCCTGTTTCCCGGGGTATTATTCCCACGGCCGTTCCTGCCCGAAAGCGGAAAGGATACGCCCAGCAGCTGAAGCTCAAGGGAAAAAGAACCCTGCCGGTAAGCTGCCCGCACCGTACAGCGCAGCAGTCCCGGCAGGGCAAGCATCAGCAAAACAGATAACAGCAGCCAAGCTGTCAAGCCTGCACGGCCTCCTCCTGTTTCTGCACCATTTCGGCCTCTTGCGCCAGTTCTTCCACGGACCGAAGCGCGTCCACCTGCTCCTGCAGCTTCTTCACCGCGTCGCTGCCGGCGATCTCCGGCAAGGGCGGCAGCTGCTCCAGGGCGCTCACGCCCATGCTGCGCAGGAAGAGCTCCGTCGTTCGGTAAAGCGTCGGCCGGCCAACGGCCTCCAGATGGCCGCAGGCTTCGATCATCCCCCGTTCCAGCAGCACCCCCACGGTATAAGAAGAGTCCACACCGCGCATCTGCTCAATGTAAGCACGGGTCACCGGCTGGAAATAGGCCACCACAGCCAGCACCTCCAGCGAGGCCTGGGTCAGCTTGGGTGCCCGGCGCTGCTCCAGGGCACGGGTTATGATCTGGGCGTGCTCCGCCGCAGAGTGCAGCTGCAAAGAATCGTTCAGCCGCACCAGGCGAAAGCCTCTTCTCTGCTGTTCGTATTCTTCAGAAAGCTCTGCCGCCGCATCCAGCACCTGCTGCTCTTCCACTTCCAGCACCAGGGCAATGCGGGCCGCGGCCACCGGGTCGCCGGAGGCAAACAAAATGGCCTCGACGGCACTTTTCAGTTCCTTCATACTCATTCGGAAATATTCTCCAGTATTTCTTCGGTATCGCCGCCGATAAAGCTGACGACATATTCATCCTCCTGCCGGTCGATGCGCACACTTCCCAGGGCACACATCTCCAGAAGCGAGATAAAGGTTGCCACCAGCTCCGACCGGCTATTCGCCATGGCATAAAGCTCCCGAAGCTGAATGCTCTGCCGCTGGCCGAGAAGACCGATGATCTGCCGCCCCTTGTCCCGGGCACTGTAGATAATAGGCTTTGGCATAACGATGTGGGCCTCTTCCTCCGGAACGGGAGCAGGCTTCGTCATCATTGCCGCCAGGGCCGACAGCAGCTCCCAGGGCTCGTGACGATAGTCATACTCACCATACCTGGGCAAAGGCTCCTGCGGTGTGGAGAAAAGCTGGGCACCCCAGGCCAGAGCCTCGGACATCACCGGAATATTTTCCTTCACCGCCATGAAGCGGTCCCGGCTCTGCAGCTGCTCAAGACTGGAAATCAGCAGCGCCAGTTCATCCACTTCCTCCGTGCCCGCCAGAAGCATCTTGGTTTTGATATAAACCAGATGACTGGCCATCTGCACAAATTCGCTGGCGATCTCCAGGTCCATGTGCTGCATCCGGTCCAGATATTCCAGATACTGATCCAGGATCGAGGAGATCGGAATGTCCCGGATCTCTATTTTGTTTTTCGACAGAAGCATCAAAATGAGATTCAGCGGACCTTCAAAGTCCTCCATCTCTTCCTTCGTGTGGATGATGCCTTCCAGGTGAAAGCTGGGATTTTCCATCAATGTACCAATCCAAAAGTATATTCTGCGATGACAAAGAGTTTTTCATACAGCCAGCCGGTGACATTTCCCAAAAAGCCGCTGGCCGCGCCGGTGGCAGTAAGCAGGATAAGAAGGATAAAGCCGTAGCGCTCATAGCGCATCAGCCATTCGTAGTGTTTCTGATTCACCAGAGAAAAAAGCACCTTGGAGCCATCCAGCGGCGGGATGGGCAAGAGGTTGAACACCGCCAGCGAGCAGCTCAGATACGCCGTCAGCTCGATCATTTGCAGAAAATAAATGCCAACACGGCTGTCATACCAGTTCCCATAGAGCCGCCCATAGGCCGCCAGGGCAATGCAGCTGATAAGGATGTTGGACACCGGCCCTGCCAGCGCCGTGATCGCCATGCCCCGCTTGGGATTTTTAAAGCGGTACATATTCACCGGCACCGGCTTGGCCCAGCCGAACTTACAAATGACCATCATCAGAAGGCCCCACAGATCAATATGTTTGATGGGATTCAGCGTCAGCCGCCCTTCGTCCCGGGCGGTTGTATCTCCCAGCAGCAGAGCCACCGCCCCGTGGCTTAATTCATGCAGCGTGATGCAGATCAGCGCCGGGATCACGGTCAGGAGTATATTGGTGATATAGCTCCAGTCCAGTCCTTTCCAGATGGCCGCCAGCCCGTTCACAGAATGACCTCCGAGATCGCTTTGAGAAGCTCCTCCCGCCCGGTACGCTTTTCCGCCGAAAACGGCAGCAGCACCACATCCTCCGGCAGTTGAAGCGTCTCCCGGATAAGGGCCAGATTGGGTTCCATCTCGCTTTTTTTCAGCTTGTCCCACTTGTTGGCCACAACGATCCGCCGGCAGCCGCAGGCCTCAAAGAGATCGTTCATCATCACATCCAGCGCCGTGGGCTTGTGACGGCCATCCACGATCTGGACCCCAAAGGTGATGTTGGCGCTTTCCGCAAAAAAAGCCTCCATAAGACCTCCCCAGCGCTCCCGTTCGGCCACGGAAACCTTGGCATAGCCGTAGCCGGGCAGATCAACAAACCAGGCATAGTCATCGACAAGAAAGTAGTTGATGTTGGTGGTCTTCCCGGGGGAAGCGCCCACCCGGGCCAGATTTTTGCGCTGCACCAGACAGTTGATGAGGGAGGACTTGCCAACGTTCGATTTTCCGGCAAAGACCACGCAGGGCTTGCCGTCATGAATAAAGTCCTTGGCAAAGCCGGCACTTTTCACATAGACCGCTTTGTTGGTTTTCAGCATAGTCATGGCATTTCCTTTACAATGGCTGCGTCAAGCACGGTTTCCACACGCTCGGCGCAGATAAAATTGAGGGCCGCTCGGACCGTCTGGTCGATTTTTTCCAGATCCGGCTCGTTTTCTGCCGGAATGATGACCGTATGGATGCCGGCGCGAAGGGCCGCCATGGTTTTTTCCCGCAAACCGCCGATGGGCAGCACCCGGCCCCGCAGGGTGATTTCCCCGGTCATGGCCACATCCTGCCGCACCGGTCGTCCGGTCAAGGCCGATACCACCGCCGTGCAGATGGTGACACCCGCCGAGGGCCCGTCCTTGGGAATGGCGCCTTCGGGGAAATGGATGTGCAGATCCTTGTTCTTATAGAATTCCGGATCCACCGCCAGCTCGGCAGCATGGCTGCGAATGTAGCTGATGGCCGCCCGGCAGGATTCCTTCATCACATCACCCAGGTTGCCGGTGATCTCCAGCTTTCCGCTGCCGGGCATCACGCCCACTTCCGCATCCAGCATTTCACCGCCGGCCTGGGTCCAGGCCAGGCCATGAACAAGACCACATTCCGTACCGGCGCTCCGGCTGGTATCCTTGAATTTTGCCGGTCCCAGCAGTGCTTCCAGCGCCCCGGCCCGCACATATTTCCCCTTAGCTCCGGCCACGATGGCCGCCGACGTCTTGCGGCAAAGCGCCGCGATCTGCCGCTCCAGGATACGCACGCCGGCCTCCCGGGTATAGCGGGCGATCAATTCCCGCATGGCCGCATCGCTGACACGGATCTGATTGCCGTTAAGGCCATGGAGCTTCCGCTGCTTGGGCAGCAGATGATCCTTGGCAATGCGCAGCTTTTCCTCATCCGTGTAGCCGGAAAGCTCAATGACCTCCATACGATCCAGCAGGGCCGGGGGTATGGTTTCGGTGGTGTTGGCTGTGGTGATGAAAAACACACCGGACAGGTCAAAGGGCAGTTCCAGGAAATGATCCCGGAATTCCCGGTTCTGCTCCGGGTCAAGGGCTTCCAGCAGGGCCGCGGAGGGGTCGCCCCGGTAGTCGCTGCCAAGCTTATCGATCTCATCCAGCACCATCACGGGGTTTCGGCTTTTTGCCTGCAGAATGCCGGCAATGATGCGCCCGGGCATGGCGCCGACATAAGTCTTCCGGTGGCCGCGGATCTCGGCCTCATCGTGCACGCCGCCCAGAGATATCCGGGCCATTTTCCGGTTCAGGGCCCTGGCAATGGATATGGCAATGCTGGTCTTGCCGGTGCCCGGAGGGCCAACAAAACAGAGAATGCCGCCCTTGTTTTCCGGGGCCAGCTTCCGCACGGCCAGATATTCCAGAATGCGCTCTTTCACCTTCTCCAGACCGAAATGATCCGCATCCAGGGCCTCTTTGGCCTTGTCAACGTCCAAAGTTTCCTCGGTCTCGTAGGTCCAGGGCAGTTCCAGGCAGATATCCAGATAATTGCGAAGAACCGCCGTTTCGGCGCTTCCGAAGGGCTGCTTGGCCATACGTCCGATCTCCTTAAGGAGCTTGGCGCGCACTTCCTCCGGAAGGTCCGCAGCTTCCACAGCCTGACGGTATTCATCGCTGTCTTCCATGTCCTCCATGCCTTCCCCCAGCTCTGCCTGAATGGCCTTGAGCTGCTCCCGGAGGAACATATCCCGCTGCTGGCGGGAGATCTGTTCGGCGGTGGATGCATGGATGGACTGTTCAATGCTGAGAATGTCCAGTTCCCGGCGCAGAATACGGTTGATAAGGGCTATGCGCCGCACCGGGCGCAGCTCTTCCAGCACCATTTGCTTCTGGGAGTGGCGAAGATATATGTTCTGAGCGATATAGTCTGCGATGTAGCCGGCGTCGTCATGATCCAGAATATTTTTGAAAAGGTCCTTCACATCCGCACCGGTCTTCTCCGCATATTCGCTGAAAAGTCCATAACACTGACGGATCAGCGCCTCCTCCTTCACGGCCGAGCGCTTGTCCTGCATTTCATCAATGATCTCAACCTGGGCTGTAAAATAGCGGCGCTTGGAGGTCATCCGGGTCAAAAAGGCCCGGCTCACACCCTCCACCATGACCTTGGCGCTGCCGCCGTCCGGCAGCCGCAGCACCTGGCGAATGCGGCAGACGGTGCCGATCTTGTAAAGGTCCGCCTCCGTGGGCTCCTCCACCGCGGCATCTTTCTGCGCCACCAGGAACGCGGTCTGATCCGCTTCCATGGCCGCATCCAGCGCAGCCAAAGTGACCGACCGCTCAACATCAAAGCTCAGGAGCATGCCGGGAAACACCGAAATGCCCCGCAGGGGCAGAACCGGCAGGATTTTATATCGGTTGATTGTGGTTTCTGTGGTATCCATAGGTATCTTTCCTTAGCTCATGGGCCGCACACATGGTGCGGCCCTTGGTATTAGGATGCAGTTTGTTCGCTGCCTTCGCGGCGCAGGACGACCGGACGGGATCCGGCCTTCACGCAGTCCGCCGTGATGATAACTTTCTCAATATCGGGATCGGAGGGCGCTTCAAACATGACTTCTGTCATCACGCTCTCCATAATGCTGCGAAGGCCCCGGGCACCAATGTCCATGGCCACCGCTTTGTCGGCAATGGCGTCCAGCGCTTCCGGTTCAAACTCCAGCGCCACATTGTCATAACCCAGCATGGCCTGGTACTGACGTACCATGGCATTCTTCGGCTCGGTAAGGATGCGCACCAGGTCTTCCCTTTTCAGGGATTCCAGGGTGGTGATCACAGGCATACGGCCGATCAGTTCGGGAATGATGCCGAACTTCAGAAGATCATGACTCTGCACATGGCGCAGGATCTCGCCCACATTTTTATCCTTCTTGGAGCTGATCTCCGCCCCAAAGCCCATGGCCTTTCGATCCAGGCGGTTTTCAATGATCTTTTCCAGACCGTCGAAGGCGCCGCCGCAGATGAACAGAATGTTCGCGGTGTTGATGTGGATGAATTCCTGGTGGGGGTGCTTGCGGCCGCCCTGCGGCGGAACC
>CAZSAX010000017.1:0-23828 GCA_964605075.1 uncultured Oscillospiraceae bacterium | reverse complement strand
CCGTGCGCCCCGGCGTTATGAAGCGCCGCAGCTTCGACGAAGCCAAGGCCGCCGCCGTGGTCATTGAGCATCCCGCCTATCGGCTTTCCGCCGACGATATCCAGACCCAGGTCCTCGAGGTGGTCAAGGCCGCCCGGGAAATGGTGGATCTGCTGGGTGCGGAAGTCGTGGTCTCCGTGGGCCGCGGCATCAGCAAGGACGTGGAAAAGGGCATCGAGCTGGGCCAGGCTCTGGCCAATGTTCTGGGCGGCGTTCTGGGCGGCAGCCGCGCCACCATCGACTCCGGCTGGCTCTCCGCCGACCACCAGGTGGGCCAGACGGGCAAGACTGTCCATCCCAAGATCTACATCGCCCTTGGCATCTCCGGCGCCATTCAGCACAAGGCCGGCATGCAGGATTCCGACTGCATCATCGCCGTGAACAAAAACGAAGCCGCCCCCATCTTTGAGATCGCGGACTACGGCATCGTGGGCGACCTCTTCAAAGTCGTCCCCATGATGATCGAGCAGTTCCAGGCCGCCAGGGACGCCAAATCCAGCGTATAAACCCCAAACCAAATCACAAAGCGCCGGTGCGTTTGCACCGGCGCTTCAGCTTGTCAAAAAAGCCCGCAAGCGGGCTTTTTTGACAAGCTATATTGGATCTGCCCGGCCGAAGTGACTCCGGCGGGCGGCTCGCCCTGCCCGGGCTTCGCATCGCAAATCCAGTTTCTTTTATTCTCCCAGCGTCAGCGCCCCCGTGGGGCAGATGTTCACGCAGGCCGGCAGCAAGCCGTTTTTCACCCGGACATGGCAGCCGTCGCATTTCTGCGCCCGGCGGGTCTTATCCATGGCAATGGCCCCGAAGGGGCAGGCCAGAGTGCATTTCCGGCAGCCCAGGCAGTATTCCTTTTCGATGACCACAAAGCCTGTACCCGGGTCCCGGACAATGGCCTCCGCCGGGCAGACCTCCATGCAAAGGGCCACTTTGCAGTGTCGGCAGGCTTCGCTGTGATAATGGATGCGCAGCCCTTCCGGCGTCATTTCCTCTTCCTGCCACACCCGGCGGAAGCCCCGCTCCCCAATAGCCAGGTCGATATCGTTCTGGTCCATGCAGGCCACGGCACAGGCACCGCAGGCCGAGCATTTTTCCGCATCAAAGCATATTCTCATAGGGCTTCCGCCTTTCTCACGCCGCAGCGCAGGCTGTTGTAGCCGGGGAAGCCGGAATAGGGGTCGTTGTGATCCGGAGGAATAAGGCTGTTCACATCCGCCTCCCGGTAGCCGTGATACATCATTACCACGCCCTTCTGCACCCCATGGCTCAAATGGGCCTTCAGCCGGATGACGCCATGGGCCGTAAACAGTTCCATGTCCCCGCCTTCTTCCAGTCCCAGCGCCGCCCCATCCTCTGCGTTCAGCTCCGCCATGGCCAGAGGCCGCAGGGAGCGCAGCCAGGGCACATCGTGCAGCCGGGAATGCAGGGCATGGGCCAGCCGTCCGCCGGAGCAAAGCACAAAGGGATAGACCGCCGGGTCCGCCCCGTCCAGCGGCTCCTCGTACACCGGCAGGGGCGAGAACTGGCCATATTTCTCCAAAACCGTGGACCACAGCTCAAATTTTCCCGTGGGGGTGGCGAATTCCGGCGCCGCCGGCCCTTTCCCCCCGGCCACCGTCATGGGTTCCCCGGGCCGGGCCCGCAGCTCCTCCAGCGAGACCGGCAGATTCCGGATCATGTGGGCCACGCAGTCCCCGTAAGGCTTTTTCAACCAGTCATCCTCCAGCGCCATGGCCCGGGCCAGTTCCCGGAGGATGGTGGTGTCGGCCTTCGCCTGTCCCAGGGGCGGGATCACCGGTTCATACCAGCAGACCTTATCCGGCCCGAAAACCTTGAATTCCTCCCGCTCAAAGCTGGAGCAGGCGGGCAGGATCACATCGGCATATTTCGCGGTATCTGTCATAAACAGATCCACATCCACGAAAAAGTCCAGTTCTTCCAGTGCTTTCTGCAGCCCCGGAGAATCATTGAACGTGCGGAAATTCAGCCCGTGGGCCAGCAGGGCCCGGATGGGATAGGGGGTCTTGTCCCGGATCTGCCGTCCCAGGTCCACCGCCTGCATCTGCCCCACCAGCTCCGCCCAGAGGGGAAAGCGCGCCTGACCCACCATGGCCCGGGCGTTCCGGGGCCGAAGCTCTTCGGAAAACTCCTCTTCCATGGTCACAAAATCCGCCATGGAATGGGCGTAGGAATTCCGGTCGGGCCACTGGCCGCCGGGAGCCATATAGGTGCCCATCAGGGCGCAGAGCGCCGTGACGGCCCGGTAGGCCTGCATACCGTTTTTGTGGTGGATGATGGGTGCGCCGCTTTCGTGAATGGCCACCGGGGCGTTTTCCTGCATCATGTCCACCGCCCGGAGGATCTGTTCCGCCGGGATACCGGTGATGCCGCTGACCCGCTCCACACCGAAGTCCTGCACATAGGCCCGGTACTCCTCAAAGCCATGGACATGCACCCGGACGAAGTCCTCGTCCACAAGCCCCCGCTCGATCAGCAGCTTCCCGAAGCAAAGGGCCAGCGCCCCATCCGTGCCGGGCTTTATCTGCAAAAACAGATCGCAGTGCTTCTGGGTCATGGGCGTCTGGCGCACATCGATGATGATCACCTTCATCCCCCGCTCCCGGGCCCGGGCCACCCCGGCGGGCATGCGGTACATGGAGCCATAGCCGCACAGGGCCCAGCCCAGATAAAGCCCCGCCCGTCCCAGGTCGGGCCGCATTTTGAACTGGCCGGCGTTCAGCTTCCAGGCCATCACTGAGGCGGTGAAGCAGGAGCTGGACTCCGTGCCATAGTTGGGGGAGCCGAAGGCATAGGCAAAGCGCTGCAAAAAAGGCCGGTACCACTTGCTGTAGCCGGAATAGAAGGCCACGCTCTCCGCGCCGGATTCCGCCCGGACGGCCAGCAGTTTTTCCGAAACCATCCCATAGGCCTCATCCCAGCTTGCCTCCCGGAACCGGCCGCTGCCCTTGGGTCCGGTGCGGATCAGCGGCGTCATCAGCCGGTCGGAGCGGTATATGTACTGACGGTTGGCCGCCCCCCGGGTGCAAAGAAAACCGCCGCCGGAAGGGTGCCCTTTGGTGCCCTCCACCTTGATGATCTTCCCGTCCTTCACATAGGCGTCCACGCCGCAGTGGGGCCCCGGGGCACAGATATCGCAGAAGCTGCGGCAGACCCGGATGCCGCTGTCCGCCCCGGGGATCTTGGCCTGTATGATCTTATTCAAATCGTTCATGGAACGCTCTCCTATAAAAAACGCGGGGCCGGGCCCCGCGTTTTATGTTTTGTCAGTATGTCAGCTGAAGTGTTGTCTCCACCTCTTCGGGCTCCGGAGCCTTGAACCTGCCGCAGATGCGCTTGTACAGAAGGCACAGAATACCAAAGCCCAGGGCCAGGAACAGGATCACCCGCAAGAAAGCCCAGCCGGACCAGATCTCGCTCAAAACCCAGTTCACGCCCACCGCCGCGCCGGAGCCGGCAACGAGCCATTTCAGGTTGCGCCGCTTGAACAGTTCCCGCACTTTTTTCTTCGGAAACAGAAGCTTATACACCAGGCAGAACACCCCGGCCAGAACGCCGGCCTGCAGAACGAAGTTCAGCAGCGCGCTCACAACGGTGGAGCCCGCCAGGGCCGTCACCAAAGACACGGGAATAGCGCCCAGGGCCCACAGGGGCAGCAGAAACAGCGCCTTCACCGCCACCGGCAGCCGGATGATGGCCGCCCGGAGGCTGTCCGCTCTGGACAATTTGCCTTGTTCGGTGTAGTGTATGGAGTAGTCCGTCTCGCCGGTCTCTTCCAGATGGGCGGCGCTTTGCAGCAGTTCTTCCGCTTCAAAGCCCTGATTCACTCCGGCGCCCAGACTCAGCACCGCAGCGGAGCCCACCACAATCGCGGCGGTTTTCTTCTTCATAATATCCCTCCCAACCGCAGGACATAAGGATTCCAGTACAGTTTATCACAGCGTCTTTGTGAAAGAAACTACGTTTTGTAACTTTTGCCCCGGGAGGAGAAAAAAACTTTTCCCCCAACCCCCATGATCTTCCATTATCCCCCAAAGGAGCCCTTTTTATGCCGGACATCGTAACCCATTACCATTTCGCCTGCCGGGCCCGGGAGACCCTGGTCCCGGAGCTCCGGGCGCTTCTGAACGAACCCATTCTTTCCTACGCGGCCCTGGGGCCCGACCCCTGGTACAGCCTGGGTTTTTACGGCGGCAAAGGGAAGGCCCTGACCCATCGGGGCGGCGATATGCAAAAGACGCGCACCGGCGCTTTCCTCCGGGCTCTGGCCGAAGAGACCCGGCAGACGGAGGATAAATCGCACCTGTTTTCCTATCTGGCAGGCTTTTTGTGCCATTACTGTCTGGACAAGACCGCCCATCCCTACATTCTCTGCAAAAGCGGCGACTATGACGAAGACCGACCGGAGACCCTCCCCTACCGGGGCGCCCATACCCGGCTGGAGCGGGCCATCGACAGCCACATCATCCGCCGGCATTATAAGCAAACACCCTGGCACTTCCCCATCGCAAAAACCGTGCTGGCACTGAAAAAGCTGCCGGAGGACATGCGCCCGGCGCTGAATCGGGCCCACGAAAGCGTTTACGGCTGGCCCGCCGTGTTTGACGATCTGAACCGCTGTCTGCGGGACCAGAAGCTCTTCTACCGGCTCATGCAGGATCCTCTGGGTATCATGGATAAACTCACCCCGCTGGTCGACAACGGCAAAAGCCATCAGGACTACCGCACGCTGCCCTACTACCGCAAGGACATCGACCCCGGCCTCTGCGATTACCTCAACGAGAATAAGCGCCCCTGGGCCCATCCCTGCGACGAAAGCCTTGTCTCCCGGGAGAGTTTTCCGGAGCTGTTTGACAAGGCGCTGGCGGAGGTGCTTTCCCTCATCGAACTCGCCTGGCACTATGTCCGGGGCGAGGACCTGCCGCTGGCGGAAGCTCTGGGCAATGCCAGCTATGAAACCGGCTTTGACTGCGCCGATCCCCGGAATCAGGCGCCCCGGCACTATGACTCTCTTTTCCTGTAACACAAACAGCGGAGGCAAACGCCTCCGCTGTCTTTTTTATTTTTCGCTCAGGACCAGATCCTCGTCCTTGACCACCCGCAGTTCCTTGCGGCTGAGGATGTCGTAGATCACCGGCACCACAAACAGCGTCATCAGCGTGCCGTAAACCAGACCGCCGATGCAGGTCACCGCCAGGGGCTGCATGAGCATGGCGCTCTCGCTTCGGCCCAGAGCCATCACCAGCATACCAAGCACGGTGGTGATGGTAGTCATCAGCACCGGCCGGATGCGGGTCACACAGGACTCCACAATGGCATCCTGCCGCTTCATGCCCTCGATCCGCAGCTGGTTGATGTAGTCCACCAGCACGATGCCGTTGTTGACGATCACACCGGTGAGCATAAGCAGACCCAGCATGGAAAGAATGTTCAGATCCATGCCGCACAGGCTCAGGGCAATGAAGCCGCCGGTAAAGGCCAGGGGAATGGTGAACATGACGATGAAGGGCGCTTTCAGGGACTGGAACTGGGCCACCATCACCAGATACACCAGCACGATGCCCACCACCAGCATCAGCAGCAGATCCGCCATAGCCTCCATAATGGTCTCGTTTTCGCCGGTGAATTCATACGTCACGCCATCGGGGAGCATGACGTTTTTCATCAGATTCTCCGCCGCGGCCGCCACCTGGGTAACACTGTATCCTTCTTCGAGCTGGGCGGTGACGGAAAGATAGCGCCGCTGCTCATCCCGGTTGATGGTGCTCAGCGTCTGGGTCTGCTCAACCTGCGCAATATCCCGGAGGAATACGGTCTTTTCCTCGCCGTTGCTGTCGGTCACCTTAAAGCTCAGGCGCTCGATAAAGGCCTGGGTAATATCTTCTTTCTCCGCACTCTTGACGATCACGGTGTGATCCAGCCCGCCAAAGCGGATGGAAACGCTCTCCGCCTCGCTGGTGAGCGCCCGGGCCACTTCCTGATACACCTGGGCCACCGTGAGCCCTTCGGCCATGGCCCGCTCCTTATCCACGGTGAAATGCAGCTCCGGCGAAGGATCCTCGATGCCGTTGTCCACACTGGCCACCCCGGCAAGGCCCTCCAGCGTATCCGCCACGGTCTGGGCCGCCGTCTGCAGATCATCCAGATCACTGGCGTAAACATTCACCGTGATGCCCGAACCGCCCATAATGGTGGAGAAGCTGCTCATCATGGAGCCGTTGTCTGCCGTAACGGTGCAGCCCAGATCCGCGCAGACCTCTTCGATCTCCCGGGCCACGTCATCGCTGCGGCGTTTGGTATCCTCCTGCATGGTCACATAGCCGGTGACACTTTGGCCGTCGCCGCTGCCCGACAGGGAGAAGCCGCTGCCGCTGTCGGACATCATGCCCGCCACGGTCTCCACGCCTTCGATGGCGCCGATGCGTCCCAGGGCCTCGTCCGCCAGCTCCACCGCCTCCTCAAAGGAGGTCTCCTCCGGCATGGTGACGGTCACGGAGATCTGGGTGGATTCCATATCCGGCAGGAAGCTGAAGCCGCGGCCGATGATATCCACCGCCGAGGTGACCAGCAGCACCACCGCCAGCAGGATCACCACGGCCTTATGCTTCAGCGACCAGCGCAGCACCCGCCGGTAGCCCGGCATAAGCTTCTGCAGCAGGCCCTTGTCCTCCATGCGGACCGTTTTCAGCATCCCGCCGGCCAGGGCCGGCACCAGCGTCAGGGATACGATCAGGCTGGCGATCAGGGAATAGGCCATGGTCAGGGCCACATCGGTGAAAAGCTCTTTGGTAATGCCTTCGGAAAAGGCCATGGGCACAAACACGCAGATGGTGGTGATGGTGGACGCCGCCACCGCGCCGGCCACCTGACTGGCGCCGGACACCGCCGCCTTCACCGGCGACTCGCCCAGCCGCCGCAGGCGGTAGGTATTTTCGATGACCACCACCGAGTTGTCCACCAGCATGCCCACCGAGATGGAAAGGCCCGCCATACTCATCATATTGATCGTCACGCCGGAGAAATGCATCAGCACCAGCGCAAACATCAGACTGATGGGAATGCTGCAGAGGGTCACAAAGGTGGGCCGGATGTCCCGCAGGAACAGCAGCAGCACGATCACCGAAAAGACCGCGCCCCACAGCAGGCTGGAGAAGATGGAGCGAATGACCTCATATATGTACTCGCCCTGGTCCATCATGACCACAAATTCAAGCCCCGGATACTCGTCGCAGAGTTCCTCACAGGCCTCCTGTATATTGTCGCAGACCCCGGCGGTGGGATAGCTGGACTGCTTGCTGAAGGTAAGGATCAGACCCGTTTCCCCGTTGAGCCGGGCATACATGGAATCGGCATTGTTGGTCACGGTCACCGTGGCCACATCCCGGAGATAGACGGGGTCCAGATCCTCCATCCCCAGATCAAAGAGCATCAGGTTTTCGATCTCCGTGACACTCTGCAGCTCATCGCCCACACTCACGATGCAGCCCACGCCATCCTCGTACACATAGCCCGCCGGCATGTCAAAGTCCTGGGCCGCCAGGATCGCGGCAATGGTCTCCACCGTAATGGTGTCGGAAATATTGGCCCGGCGCAGCGCCTCGTCCACGGATTCGTTATACTGCTCCAGCGCATCGTCAACGCTTTTCTGCGCCTGCTCCAGGGTGGTCTCCGCCGCGGCCAGCTGGGCGTCGGCCGTGGCAAAGCCCACCGCCGCTTCCAGCTGCCCCACTTCCACGGTCTGATAGTTGCTGACGGCTGCATTCAGAACCGACGACAGCTGATCGTTGATGGCCTGGACCGCGGCGATCTCCGTGCCCTTGTTGCTGAGGGCTGTGTCGATCTCCGCCACCCGGGACGTCAGCTGAGCCTGGGTCGCCGTCAGTTCATCGATCTGGGCCTGCAGGGCCGTTTCCTGTTCGGCCAGCACGGCATCCAGCCCGGAGAGGTCCCCCACCGTGGTGCAGCCCTGTGCCTGCAGCATGGCCAGGGTATCCGCATCCACCGGCAGACTCTCCAGGGGCGTCTCCGCCGGCAGCCCCAGATTGAGCAGCCCGGACAGAGCCGCCCGGGTCATCGCCAGTTCGGTTTTGGCCGAAGCCGCCGCGGCAAGTCCCTCGCCGAGCTGGGTGATCGCCTGTTCGCTCAGTTCCTGCTCCGTCTGCAGCGCGGTCTGCTCCGCGGTCAGCGCGGTAAGCTGGGCGCTGTAGGCCGCCGACTGGGCCACGGCATTGTCCACGCCCTCCGCAGCACTGGCCAGCTGGCTGAAGGTGCTGTCCTTGCTGTCCTCCAGCTCGGCCCAGCCCTCCTCGATCTCCGCCCGGGCTTCGTCCAGATCGGCCTGGGCGTCATCCAGCTCGCCCTTGGCCTCCGCCAGCTCCCGGTTCACGGCGCTGGCGATTTTCTTGTTTATCGCGTCCACCATGTCCTCGTTGATGAGGATCTCCACCTGTTCTTCCAGCAGGCCGTAGGAGGAGATGCTGGCCACACCGCTGACACCCTCCAGCGCCGGGATAAGCGTGTCGTTGGCAAACTGGCTGAGCTCGCTCATGCTCATGCCGGCCATCTCCACCGCCGCCACCTCCACCGGCAGCATGCTGGGGTTGATGCGCAGGATGTAGGGCGCTCCCACCATATCGTCAAAACCGGCCCTGAGGGAGTCCAGCTTGCTCAGGATATCCACCATAATGCCGTCCATGGCACTGTCGTTCTGGAACTGCAGAACCACCATGGACACATTTTCCGAAGAACTGGACGAGATGGTCTCTATGTCGTCCAGCGTGGCCATGGACTGCTCAATGGGCCGGGTGACCCCCTCTTCCACCGCCTCCGGCGCCGCGCCGGGATAGGTGGTCACTATGATAACATAGGGAAAGTCCATATTGGGCAGAAGATCCGGTGTCATACCCCGCAGAGCCACCACACCCAGTATGATCACAATGATCACAGCCACAAAGACTGTCATGGGTTTTTTGGCGCTAAATTTGACCATAATACGCTCCTGTTCACATTCTTTTCTGTCTAAAAATTTTACTATGACCACAATATGTTGTCAACAAACTTTACCTCCAGTTAATAAAACACCAGATGTAGTCCATTTTATCCCATCCCTCCATACGGAACAACCGCCCGAAACCGGGCAAAAACGGTGTTTCCGCAAACCCACATCCGCCCGCCGGGCCTTATCCCGTCCCCGGGCTTTGCCCCCGGCCCGAAACCCGGAACCCCGCCTGTCCGCCGCTTGACAATTGTCTCTTTTTTGTTATTATGATAAGTAGCAACTCAAAATTCACATGAATGCTCCGGATTTTGACGCTCCGGGGTATTTTTTTATCCACATGGGAGGAATGGAAATGCAAGCATTAATGCTGGCGGCCGGCATGGGAAAGCGTCTGGGACGCTTCACCAGCGGGCAGACAAAATGCATGGTCCAGGTCGGCGGACAGACCCTGCTGGCCCACGCCGCAGAAGCCCTGCGCCGGGCCGGGATCCACAAGCTGGTGCTTGTCACCGGTTATGCCGGCGATAAGCTGGAGCAGTATGCCCGGGAAACGCTCACCGATTTCGAGCTGGTTTTTGTTCATAACCCGGACTACGCCACCACCAACAACATCTATTCCCTGTATCTGGCCCGGGAACAGTTCATGCAGGACGACACCATCCTGCTGGAATCTGACCTCATCTACGACCCCGAGCTCATCCGCCTGCTGGTGGAAGCCCCCGAGAAGGACATGGTCACCGTGGCCAAGTATGAATCCTGGATGGACGGCACCGTCACCCTGCTGGACGAGCAGGGCGTCATCCGGGAGTTCGTGGAGAAAAAGGACTTCCGCTTCGACAACGCGGAAAACTACTACAAAACCGTCAACATCTACAAATTCAGCAAGGACTTTGCCGAGCGGCTCTATATCCCCTTCCTCCACGCCTACATCCGCGCCTACGGCATGAACCAGTATTATGAGCTGGTGCTCAAGACCCTCACCCAGACCCCCGGCGCCCGGCTCCATGCCTTCGAGGTGGGCCGGATGAAATGGTACGAGATCGATGACGCCCAGGATCTGGACATTGCCAACACCCTCTTTGCCGCCGACGCCGAGCGTCTGCACGCCTACGAATACCATTTCGGCGGCTTCTGGCGCTTCAGCGGGCTGAAGGACTTCTGCTATCTCGTCAACCCCTACTTCCCGCCGAAAAAGCTGGTGGATCAGATGAAATACTTCTTCGATCCCCTGCTCACCCAGTACCCCTCCGGCATGCGCATCCAGAAGCTGCTGGCCAACAAGACCTTCGGGGTAAAGGAAGACTATCTCCTTGTGGGCAATGGCGCCGCCGAGCTCATCAACACCCTGGGCCGCATCCTCAAGGGCAGCATGGCCCTGCCCATCCCCGCCTTCAACGAATATGTCCGCTGCTTCCCGGACTGCGACATCCGGCCCATTAACAGCGCCGACTGCGGCTTCCGCTTTGACATGGACGTTCTGCGGGCCGCCGCCAAAGAGGCGGACAATCTGGTCATCATCAACCCCGACAACCCCTCCGGTGCCTTCCTCACCAAAGAAGAGGCACTGGAGCTACTGGACATCTGCCACGCCAGCGGCACCACCTGCGTCATCGACGAATCCTTCGTGGACTTCGCCGAAAGCGATCTGCGCTATACCCTGCTCAGCGATGAGATTCTGGAGAAATATCCTCAGCTCATCGTCATCAAGAGCATCAGCAAGTCCTACGGCGTGCCCGGCCTGCGTCTGGGCGTGCTGGCCAGTGCCAATGAAGCTCTGGTGGCCCGGATGAAAGACCTCATGCCCATCTGGAACATCAACTCCTTTGCCGAGTATTACATGCAGATCTACGGTCTTTATGCCGCCAGCTACACCGACGCCTGCGACCGCATCGCCCGGCAGCGCGCCCTCATGCTGGAGGAGCTGGCCCGCGTTCCTTTCCTGGAGGTATATCCCTCCCAGGCCAACTACATCCTTTGCCGCTGCAAGGGCATCGGCTCCAAGGATCTGGCCAACCGGCTCCTCCGGGATCACGATCTTCTCATCAAGGATCTCTCCGGCAAAAACGGCTTCGCCGGCCAGGACTTCATCCGCATCGCCGTGCGGGACGAGGCCGACAACCAAGCCCTCTACGAAGCCCTCGCCGCCATCCAGCTCTAAACAACAATTCAACCCCTGCATCCACGGATGCAGGGGTTCTTTTTATTCTTCTTTTCGTTTCAGATTTTCGGGATAAACCAGCGGCCGCCGCGGCCCGGGGAGCAGCTGAAATTCCACGGGATCCCGGCCCCGGTACTCGTCATGGATCAACGCAAACTTTGTCCCCGGCGGATAGTCTCCAAAAGCCACGGCCTCCGGAATCTGCTCCGGAAAGAGAGAATCCTGCGCCACCGGCTCCGCCGCCTGCACCGTCACAGTCTCCGCCTGGATATGAACCCGGTACACATTCTGCCCGCCATCGTCCAGAACATCCAGCCGCAGCTCGTTTTCCTCTTCCCTAAAGACCATACCCAGGATCTGTCCCGGCCCACCGTCCCCAGGCTCAACGAGCAGGGCTTTTGCCTCTGAAAAATCTGCAAAAATCCGGCCCGTTTCCGGAAGGTTTTCGGAATACCACCACTGGGCCCACCAACACAAATCGATCTCCAGACGCAGGCTTCCGCCCTCTTGCCGTACGCTTTCCAGCAGACTGTCATGCAAATCATACTGCAGCGAAAATTCGGCCAAGGTCATACCGTTTCATCTCCGATCTCCCGGAGCATGCACCGAAGCATCTCCGATTCATCCAACTCATCCAGACAAAACAAATCGCCGTCCTCAAAGCGGTTCATCACGGCATCTTCTTCATTCTCTGCATACTCGATAACAATCGCCTCATACTTCGGGAACACGGTCAAGAAAAACAGCATTCCCGCGGCAGTTCGGAAACAGCGCCTGTCTTGGATCGTCACTTGCTCAAAGTGCTCCAACAGATTTTGCTCCAGGTGCAGCATGCGCTCCTGGATGCAGCGTTCCTTGTCCATCAAATCCATAAGTTTCCCTCAAATCCATCCGTCACATTCTTTTGCTTTGATTCTACCAACATCGTCCGACAATGTCCATGCTTTTGTCTCACCGCCTGCTCATATAACTCATGGCGGGTTTGGGCGCATAAAAAAGCCCCGCACGCTTAAGCGTGCGGGGGCATAGTTTTCAGCGGCGCAGATAGTCTCCGTGAATCACATCATCCACCTGGATCAAATCCTTTCGCGTGTAATAATAGTAAAAAACATCTTTTCCTTTTAAGCTGTCAACATCTGACTGCGGAATATAATAAATATCTTTTCCCACGGATACTTCCGCCCGCCGCCGTTTGCCAACCGTTACATTTTCTCTCAAAACCCTGCACAGAACCTTGGTGCAAGCACGCCCTTGCCGCACATCGCCAAACAATTCTATTTTGCAGGAATAATTCTTTCCATCTTCCATAAAACAAAAATTTCTATAATCTGAATTGACAATGTCCGAATAATCAAAACACTCATCCACCGTTCCCGTCTCCAGGTTTTTCAGAGTCAAAAACCTGGTCATTAAAGCCTCATCTCTGGAAATCAATTTATGCATCTTTTATCTCCTTTTTTATCACTTTCTTCCACCTGGGAAAAATGACACAATGTAGCCGTTTGTTCCGTAAATTACATTAAAGTAGTCATCTGCATATTCATAAACCGCATGATAACCCCGGTCATTTAATTGCACATCCACATACTTTCCACTAACTAATGTCTGCAATAACCCCGGAACTTCTTCCGCCGAGAATCCTTTATTGTAAAAATCAATTTCATGTCTCTCTAAAATATGCGTCAGGCCACTAGTCTTACTTCCATTCTCCAGCCACAATAAATCGCTGTTTGAATTCCTTGTAACCATAAGCACATCTTCTTCCGTATATTTCACGCCGCTGTTTGCAAGTTCTTCCATGAGGTCTGTAGGTTTCAAATCAATATCGCTGAAGCGATTGCCTCCATTATAGCCCAAACCTTTGCTGCTGTCGACAACCTCATCGGTGCTATCCACGGTTCTTTCTGTTGCCTTGGCGGTGTCTGCCACAACTTCCCCGGTCTCTGTCAGCCGCTGCCCGGCCCGGGCCGCATCCGCCGCAGCCTCAAAGCTTTCCGACACCCGGTTGAGCGTTCCCACATTTTCCGCGGCGCCGGCACCGGCCAGCGCCAGGCGGCTCCCCGCCCGGGCGCCGTCCCCCAGGTTTCCCAGCAGATTCTCCCCCTGCCGGAACGCCTTTATCAGCGCCGCCACCTCATCTGTATTCTTCAGCGCGCCGATCACCGGGATCAGGCCCACCGCATCCGCCAGCACCTGCCACGCCGGCACCTCCCGCAGATGCGTCAGATCGTAGGCCAAATCCCGGGCATCCAGCAGAACATCCACACCGGTCAATCCCAGCAAAAACTGGCCCACCGTGCCCAGCAGGGTCACATCGTCCGTGAAATTCCCCAAAACGATCTGATTCAGTGACCGTTCCAGCATGGAGCGCTCTTCCTCCGGGATTTGGGGCAGCTCGCTCTGTGTCAGAGATATCGGGTTCGTTCCCGTGCGGGACAGGGCCCCCTGCATATTCCCGGCATTGATCTTCGCTTCCGCGGGCAGCGTATCCAGCGCCGCCTGGAGGCGGGCGATGTTCGTTTGCTGCTGGCGCACATGGCTTGGGTCCGGCAGACCGTTGGATGCCGCCACATAGTCCTCCAGCTCCCCGCGCATCTGGTCGATCTGCTGCTGGTAGGGCGTCACATCCGCCGCCGTGCCAGAGAAAGTGAAAGTGGGCTCCACCTCCATATCCATGTAACTCCGGTTCATCCGTTCCAGCATTTTGCCGTAACGCTCCTCCAGCGCTGTCAGCTCCTTGCCCCGCTGCTTCCAGCCGTAGTACAGCTCCGGATGCTCCAGTCCCCCGTAGCGCTCGTCAAAGGACGTTTGCTTTTTGTGTGCTCGCCATATCGCTTTCAAATAAAAAAATCCCGGCCTACGGCCGGGATTCTTCCTCATTAATATTCACCTATACCCCAAATAAGATGGTGATTAACCACATCATTTACCTGAATTAGATCTTTCCTGGTGTAGTAGAAATAAAACTCTCTTTGTCCTCTCTGTCCTTCCACATCGCTGCGGCGAACATAATATATGTCCTGCCCCACTTTGACCTCCACCATATGGACACGCCCACAGATCACATCTTCCCGCAATACACGACATAAAGCTTTCTCTGCGGCATCACTTGGCTCCATATCTCCAAACAATGCAATTTTGCACTCATATGTTTTTCCAGGCTCCATAAAATAAAAACCTTCATATTCATAACCCGGAAACTCTGAATCGTCAAAGCAGCGGTCTTCTGTTCCGGTCAACTCATTTCTAAGAATCACAACACGAGACATCAGTGCCTGCTTTGTAGAAATCAATCTATGCATAATAAACTCTCCTTCTATTAATACGGGTAGAATGAAATGATAAATCCATTCGTTCCATAAGCAACCAAGTAGTTTCTCCCTGAATATTTATAAATCGCTTCATACCCATTATTTTTGGGCCTCGGTCCTAAGACAGGTTCCGTCTTTAGAACATCACGCAGTGCTGCAAACATCGCATCTTCCCCAACAATATCTCTCCTCCTAAAATCCTCTTTATGAATTTCAAGAATATGAGCCCAGCCTTTTTTATTCGTTCCAGTTTCCAGCCACATCAAATCACCAGAAGAATTTCTTGTGACCATAAGCACATCTTCTTCCGTATATTTCACGCCGCTGTTTGCGAGCTCTTCCATGAGGTCTGCGGGCTTCAAATCAATATCGCCAAAACGATTGCTTCCATTATAGCCCAAACCTTTGCTGCTGTCGATAACCTCATCGGTGCTATCCACGGCTCTTTCTGCTGCCTTGGCGGTGTCTGCCACAACTTCCCCGGTCTCTGTCAGCCGCTGCCCGGTGCGTGTCACATCCGCCGCGGCATCAAAGCTTTTCGACACCCGGTTCAGCGTTCCCGCATTTTCCGCGGCGCCGGCACCGGCCAGCGCCAGACGGCTCCCCGCCCGGGCGCCGTCCCCCAGGTTTCCCAGCAGATTCTCCCCCTGCCGGAACGCCTTTATCAGCGCCGCCACCTCATCTGTATTCTTCAGCGCGCCGATCACCGGGATCAGGCCCACCGCATCCGCCAGCACCTGCCACGCCGGCACCTCCCGCAGATGCGTCAGATCGTAGGCCAAATCCCGGGCATCCAGCAGAACATCCACACCGGTCAATCCCAGCAAAAACTGGCCCACCGTGCCCAGCAGGGTCACATCGTCCGTGAAATTCCCCAAAACGATCTGATTCAGTGACCGTTCCAGCATGGAGCGCTCTTCCTCCGGGATTTGGGGCAGCTCGCTCTGTGTCAGAGATATCGGGTTCGTTCCCGTGCGGGACAGGGCCCCCTGCATATTCCCGGCATTGATCTTCGCTTCCGCGGGCAGCGTATCCAGCGCCGCCTGGAGGCGGGCGATGTTCGTTTGCTGCTGGCGCACATGGCTTGGGTCCGGCAGACCGTTGGATGCCGCCACATAGTCCTCCAGTTCCCCACGCATCTGACTAGCGGATACAAAAAGCCCCGCACGCTTACGCGTGCGGGGGGGCATTCTTCAATCCGACTGATAGTCTCCATGAATCACATCATCCACTTGAATTAAATCTTTACGAGTATAGTAATAATTAAAATATCCCTCTTTAAGATATGGTTTTACCTCCTGATAAGGTATGTAATAAGTATCCCCCTCAACCAACACTTCAACTAAGCGAACACGGCCACAGGCTACATTATCCCGCAACACACGACAAAGGGCTTTCTTAGCCGTCCGCCCCGGCTGCGTACCTCCATACAGTTCAATCTTGCAATTATAGAGCACACCTTCTTTCATAAAAGAAAAATCTTTATGGTGCTCACCTCCCATATCCGAGTCATCAAAACAGCGTATCACACTCCCCGTATTCACATTCTTGAGAGTTACAGTCCTTGTAACTTCATATTCTTCTTTTGATATCATTCTATACATATACTCAATCCCCTTTATTCCGAAAAACCCTACTCGGTCTCAATGGGTACAGGCTAGTGATAAAGCCATTCGTCCCGTACGCCATTCTATAATATTTCCCTTCATACATATAAACAGCCTCATATCCTCGCGAAGTCAGAAGAACGGTTCCATCAACGGGTTTCTGCGAAATGAGAGTTGCCGCAAGACTCGGCAAATCGCCCCTTGTAAATCCTCGATTCTCAAAGTCATTCCCATGTTGTTTCCACATATGCGTTAGGCCACTCTTGTCTGACCCAACTTCCAGCCACATCAAATCACCGTTTGAATTTCTCGTGACCATAAGCACATCTTCTTCCGCGTATTTCACGCCGCTGTTTGCGAGCTCTTCCATGAGGTCTGCGGGCTTCAAATCAATATCGCCAAAACGATTGCTTCCATTATAGCCCAAACCTTTGCTGCTGTCGATAACCTCATCGGTGCTATCCACGGCTCTTTCTGCTGCCTTGGCGGTGTCTGCCACAACTTCCCCGGTCTCTGTCAGCCGCTGCCCGGTGCGTGTCACATCCGCCGCGGCATCAAAGCTTTTCGACACCCGGTTCAGCGTTCCCGCATTTTCCGCGGCGCCGGCACCGGCCAGCGCCAGACGGCTCCCCGCCCGGGCGCCGTCCCCCAGGTTTCCCAGCAGATTCTCACCCTGCCGGAAAGCCTTCACCAGCGCCGCCACTTCGTCCACATTTTTCAGCGCGCCAATCACCGGGATCAGGCCCACCGCATCCGCCAGCACCTGCCATGCCGGCACCTCCCGCAAATGCGTCAGATCGTAGGCCAAATCCCGGGCATCCAGCAGAACATCCACACCGGTCAATCCCAGCAAAAACTGGCCCACCGTGCCCAGCAGGGTCACATCGTCCGTGAAATTCCCCAAAACGATCTGATTCAGTGACCGTTCCAGCATGGAGCGCTCTTCCTCCGGGATTTGGGGCAGCTCGCTCTGTGTCAGAGATATCGGGTTCGTTCCCGTGCGGGACAGGGCCCCCTGCATATTCCCGGCATTGATCTTCGCTTCCGCGGGCAGCGTATCCAGCGCCGCCTGGAGGCGGGCGATGTTCGTTTGCTGCTGGCGCACATGGCTTGGGTCCGGCAGACCGTTGGATGCCGCCACATAGTCCTCCAGCTCCCCGCGCATCTGGTCGATCTGCTGCTGGTAGGGCGTCACATCCGCCGCCGTGCCAGAGAAAGTGAAAGTGGGCTCCACCTCCATATCCATGTAACTCCGGTTCATCCGTTCCAGCATTTTGCCGTAACGCTCCTCCAGCGCTGTCAGCTCCTTGCCCCGCTGCTTCCAGCCGTAGTACAGCTCCGGATGCTCCAGTCCCCCGTAGCGCTCGTCAAAGGACGTCTTCTTCCGCTTGTACTCCTCATACAGCCGCTCCGCCGCCTCCGCCGCCTGCTCATAGCTCAGCGCAGGCTTGGGCGGACTCCAGGCCGTCATGCCGCCGATGGACCCAGATGCCCGGCCCAAAGAACTCCCGGCCCGATAGCCCGCCGCGGCGAAGCCTGACAAGCCCGCTGTCGGCGCTTTCCCGGCGGACAGCTTGGACGGCCCGTAGTTTTGGGAGATGATGCTGTTTGTGGCTCCCGCCACCTGTCCCCGATTGCCCGCCCGGGGAACGCCGGGGACGACCGGCTGCGTCACCGTCTTGCTCCCGGCGCTGCCGGAACTCAAATTGATGCCCGCCGAGCCGCCGGTGTTTTTCCCCTTTTTGTTTTCCTCCTCTTCCTTGAAGCTCTTTGTCTTACCCTTTAAAGCCATAACCGCTGGGCCTCCCTCCTTTCGTTTGAGGCCCAATATGGCACAGTGAAATTTGAACCGCAACCCATTTATTGCGCAGTGCAACTTCTGGGCAAAAAAATTTTCCAAAAAAGCGCTTTGGATACTGTCAAAGAAGTGGGTATATCGCAGCGAAGCCCGGGCCGGGCGCAAATCCGCGGGGCCTTGGGCCCCAAGGATTATGCCGGCCAAATTCACTTCGGCCGAGCAGATTCAATATAGCTTGAAAAGCGCTGCGGAGCGTTCCGCAGCGCTTTGATTCTCTTATGGCTCAGCCCGCCTTGTTCTCCGGCTTGGGCTGGGGGAAAAACAGGTTTTTGAGGAAGCCGAAAATGTCCTTATACAGCTCATCCAGCGCCTTCAGGCCCAACAGCTTCATCAGCCCCAGGCCCATCAGCACCGCCAGGGGCAGCATGATGTACCAGCGATCCAGGGCCGGCACAAAAGTCACCAGATAACGCACATCCATCACGATGTAGGCATGCAGCACATAGGGCACCATGGTGCGCCGGCCGCCGTCCTTCACGATGGGCAGCTCCCGGTCCGGCATCAGGGAAAACAGGCCCACCACCAGAATGGAAGAGGCTGCATAGCCCAGAAGGCGGAACAGCATGCCCTTCACCGGCCCCATGCCGAAGAAGGCGTAGGAGTTCCAGTTGTAATAGAACTCGTGGTCATAAATGCCCCGGAGGTTCAGCCAGCCCATCACCGCCAGGGTGACCGCCACCAGTGGGATCACCAGAGCCTTGGGCAGGTTCTCGATCTTGGCCACGTCCTCCCGGCTCATCTTCATGCCCAGGATGAAATAGGGCAGGAACACGATCGTCCGGGACAGGCTCAGGAAATTGTGCACATCCTCAAAGCAGCCCACGATCAGCGCCGCAATCAGCGTCAGCGGCAGGATGAAGCGCATCTTCACCAGCGTCTTGGCCATGATTTTCCAGGTGAACATGCTCAGCAGGTACCAGTACAGGAAGGTGGGCGAGAGAATGTTGTTGCTGTCCGCCCCCTGGCCGAACACCAGCACAAACAGGCCGTTGAACACCAGATAGGGAATCAGAAAATCGGAGATGGCCGTTTCATAACACTTGTCCGTCTTTTTGGAGAAATAGCCGGACAGGAAGCAGAAGCCGGGCATGGTGATAAGCCTCGACCAGTTCACCACCAGGGTGATGATGGGATACTGGGTGCAGCCCGTCTGGGTGAGCATATGCTCCATGATCACATTGAACAACAGGATAAAGCGGATATTATCCGCCCGATACCAGCGGCGGCTCCCTGTCAGCGCCGGGCCGGTCCGTTTCGTTTCCGTCATAGCATTTTCCTTTATAAATACGCAAAATTCACAAACTGTTCACATTTCTCTCTCATTAAACCATTGTTTCCCGGCCGCGTCAATATAAAATTCACAAATTATTCACATTTTATTTCCAGTTCCCACCCCCAAAGAATTTAAAAACCTATGCAGCCAGCTTATAGACACATCGGGGACTTATGTATACAATTTTTTAAAATAGTATGGATGTTCAGCATCTTTATGGAAAAGAGGACGATCATGAAAAAACGCATTTTTGCCCTGCTTCTGTGTCTGCTTCTCTGCTTCGGCCTTCTGCCGGGCAGCACCCTGCCCCAGGATGGCGACAGCGCCTCCGCGGAGCCGGAACCCGTTGCCGCAGAGACATTGATCCTTGGCGCGGAAGGGCTCATTCTGGACGGCGAAGGCCCCCAGCGCGCTCAGAGCAATTTCCCCGTCAGCATTGAGGTCCAGGGTCTGCCCAAGGCGCTCATCGCTTCCGATCTCATTTTCCGCAAGGATCGGAAAGGGAATGACGGCGATGTGATTGCCTATACCGGCCAAAATGCTGTCACGTACACCGGCAGCAGCTTCACTGCTTCGGTAAGCGCCGGCGAGTGGGCCATCTTCGGCTATAAAGCTATAGAAGGCTATACCGCCACTTGGAGCAACGGCGTGTCTACCATGTATGGCGGCCTGTATGCCCAGTTCAGTGAAAACCCCGGCGCAGCGGTTGTTCTCACCTACGCGGAAGACGACTCCGGCGACCAGGGCGACTCCGGCGACCAGGGCAACTCCGGCGATCAGGGCGATTCCGGCGACCAGGGCGATTCCGGCGACCAGGGCGACTCCGGCGACCAGGGCAACTCCGGCGACCAGGGCGACTCCGGCGATCAGGGCAACTCCGGCGATCAGGGCAACTCCGGCGATCAGGGCGACTCCGGCGATCAGGGCGATTCCGGCGACCCGGGCGATTCCGGCGATCAGGGCGATTCCGGCAACCAGAACGACAACACCGGCAGTGCGCCCTCCGACGAAATGGACTACGCCGAATACTACAACATCCGCACCGGCGGTGCCGACAGTATCAGCACCCACTCTGCTGTGGTGAGTGCGACCTACTGGGCCCCCTATTCCGACGAGGTCAACAGCTGCGAATTCGAAATCTATTACGGCGTCTCCGCGAACGAGATAAACACACTCTGCCTGGCTCCGGTGGATGGCGGCGAGTTTGACCCCACCGGCACCGAGGGCAAAAGCCAGACCCGCACGCTTTACGCCCTGCATGCCAACACCACCTACTACTACCGGGCGGCCCTTCAAGTGCCGGAAGGCGCTGCGCTGCCCGAGGGCGTTACCGCCACGGAAGTCGACGGCAAATACTATATTTACGGTGAGACAAAAAGCTTCACCACCACCGCCGGCAATGACACCTCTTTCGCGCTCCAGGCCCCCGAAGGATCGCCCGCTGTCTGGACCGAATGTACCGTGTCGCCCCGGCTTCCCAGCATGGCCGATGCCGACGCCAACGGCTGCGTGATGGTTCCTTTCACCGTGGATACCGACGGCGCTTACCGCGTCAGTATGGAAGTCTCCGAACCCACCTACACCACCCTCTATCAGGGCACCCACGCCCGCGACCATCAGCTTTCCGCCTGCATCTGCCAGCAGTTTTCCCCCGGCCATCGCAGCACCGAAAACATGTTCGCCCTGCAGGTGTTCTTCGAGACAATGCCCAATGATTCCGAATTTACCAGCGCCATCCTCAATTTGAAAGCCGGTGTCAATTACTACTTCCTGGTGGATAACGACGGCGCCGAATGGACCGTCAAATTCGAATATGCTGACATGGATAACACCAAGGTGGAGTACGATGTGGATGTCACCAACATCGACTATACCTTCGACAGCCGCCCCCAGCGCCAGATGCTCCAGGTGGACTACGAAACCGAATCCCCCAACACCCTGCAGGTCACCACCAAAGCGGCTTACGATCTGGCTTCCAACTACAGCTCCTATGAGGAATTCCTTTCCACCGATTTTGAGGATATCCAGTATTCCGCCGGCATCGCTTCCGGCGAAATGGGCGCAGAGAGCGGCACACTCTACCATTCCATGAACACCTGCGTGGAAGATCAGGAATACTACTACCGGGTCCTCTTCACTGCCGCGGAGGAGAGCAGCTCCGGGGCCAGTGACGAGCCCGAAACCGAAACGTCCTCCGGCGTGAGCATCGCCAGGGAATTCAACGGCCAGTTTACGGCCCACTTCGACGTCCCCCGCATCCTGTCCACAGGCGAAAACCACGACAGTCGCGGAAATGCGTCCCTGGCATCGGTAGAAAACTTTATGCACGCCTTCACGCCCGAAACCGACGGGCTGTACCAATTCACTTTCAACAAGCAGGTCGACACCTTTGACCTGTACGGCACCGACGGCAAGCGGATCCTTGAGGGCACCACAGGCAAACGTCTTGACGACAATGGAAACACGGTCTGTGTATGGACCACCTTCCAGGCCGAACTGAACGCCGGCGAAACCTACTATATTTACTTCAGTGTGCCCGCCAACGCCGTCGTTCCCATCGTCACCGTCAGCCGGCTGAGCGGCGAAACGGACATGGATGAAAGCCATGTCCAGACCGAAAACAGCTGCGAAGAAAGCCTCAGCCAGAACCTGGGTCTGCTTCTCAACGACCTGACCAAATCCAACGGCGAAGATGTGCCTCTGCCCGACTACGTCATCTGCACCGATGCGCAAGAGGAAGCCGCCCTTCGCGGCGCCATTGAAGAAGGCGCTCTCCTGGCCCCCACCATGACCGGCACCGCCCTGAATACAGAGGATCTGGACGAAACGCTTCTGGCCGCGCTGAAGGCCGCTGCCAACCAGGAAAGCGGCGGCGAGGCGACCGAGCTGTCCACGGTGGATCTGTCGGTCCTGATCACGCTGGACAGCGAATCTGTGGGCCGCATCACCGAACTGGACGAGGCCCTCACCTTCTACATGGTCATTCCCGAAAGCCAGCGGGAAGCCCTCACCGGAAAAACCATCCGGATTTTCCGCTGCCATGAAAAAGACGGCCAAAACGAAATCACCGTCATTAAAGAATTCGTTTATCAGGGCGAGGCGCGGATCCCCTTCCAGACCAATCAGTTTTCCGTGTTCAGCGCCTTTGTGGACGGACAGGCAGATACAACGCCTGCGCCGACTCCTGTTCCCACACCCACGCAAACACCCGCTCCCACCCAGACGCCTTCTCCCTCTCCGGAGGTTCCCGCCACCGGCGACAGCCGCCAGCCCCTGCTGTGGGCACTGGCTCTCGTGAGCCTGAGCGCCGCCATGAGCCTTCTGCTGCTGGGCAAAAAGCGCCGCAGCTGATAAGCGCCTGAGCCAAACAAAAATGACCCCCTGCCGCTTGGCAGGGGGTCGTTTCTTTGTATTGTCAGTCTTTCAGGCCTTCCGCAAAGCGGCAGACAGCCTCAAAACTTTCCTGACTGATGTCATGCTCGATGCGGCAGGCATCCTCCCGGGCAATGCTCTCCTCCACGCCCAGGGCCACGAAAAAGTCCGTGAGCACCTTGTGGCGCTGATACATCTGCCGGGCGATGGCAAGACCCGATTCCGTCAGGTGGATGTGCCCGTCCGGGTCCATGGTGATGTAGCCGTTTTCCCGCAGACGCTTGGTGGCATAGCTCACGCTGGGCTTGGTCACTCCCAGGTGCTCCGCCACATCGATGGAGCGGATGAAGCCGTGCTTCTCCTTCATCATCAGCATGGCCTCCAGATAATCCTGGGAAGCTTTTTGTATTTTCATCCGGACACCGCCCCTTTCTTGTTTTTATCATATAATATATGGCCATTTTTTTCAAGCCGGAATCCTCCCGGCCGCCGAACGAAAAAAAATCGAAATGGCTCTTGACAACAGAAGTTAGATGTATTAAACTCTTTCTAGGTTAGATTCTTCTAACCGTTATATATGACCTTAAGTTAGATTCATCTAACTTTCTACAGGAGATATTATGATGCCTTTAACCTACGCCAACCTGGGCGAAGAGAATATCATCCGCAAGATCGGCGGCAACCCGGCCCTGAAAAAACACCTGGAAGATCTGGGCTTTGTGCCCGGCAGCGGGGTCACGCTCCTTTCCACCCTGGGCGGAAACGTGATCGTAAAGGTGAAGGAATCCCGCATCGCCATCAGCCAGGAAATGGCCCAGCGAATCATGGTTTAAAACACATCTTTGGAGGATCGTTATGAATACACTCAAACAGGCCAAGATCGGCCAGACCGTCAAGGTCGTCAAGCTCCATGGCGAAGGCGCCGTGAAGCGCCGCATTATGGACATGGGCATCACCCGCGGAGTGGAGATCTATGTTCGCAAAGTAGCCCCCCTGGGCGACCCTGTGGAAGTCACCGTGCGCGGTTATGAGCTTTCCCTGCGCAAGGCCGACGCCGAAATGATCGAGATCGAGTAATTTATTCGGAGGCACCGCCTCCCTTTCTAAATACCAATCGGTTAGCCATCTCTAACCAAGAAGGAGCTGCATTATGAACACGCCCATCCGCATCGCTCTTGCCGGCAACCCCAACTGCGG
>CAZSAX010000016.1:0-24647 GCA_964605075.1 uncultured Oscillospiraceae bacterium | reverse complement strand
TCTCCTTACAGAGACCCACCGTTTTTTGGGGGACGTTATTTTACAGCCCCTTTTCTTTATCCGATGCTTCGCAGATAGTTCAGCACCGGCCGGCATATCTCTTCCACCGCTCCGGCCTCGGTAAAGCTCCTCATATCTGCCCGGCGCAGCACCTCCAGATAGCTGTCCTCATAGGCGCCGGCATAGAGGATATCCAGATACGTTTCCACCGCAGCATCATAGTCCCGCTGGCTCTCCTCCCAGATCTGCAGGGCTGCCAGGGCGCTGGCGGCATAGCTGATATAATACAGGGGGCTGTCGTAATTATGGCTGATGCAGACCCAGAAATGATCCTCATCCCCCCAGTCGTATTCCCCATATTCGATGCAGAGTTGAGCGTAAAGCTCATTGACTTCCTGCAGACTCATGTCCGGATCGTCGTAAATGCGCCGCTGGAATTCGTCGAACAGGCAGCCCTCCACGATGCAGGCCAGCTGATCGCCCAGCACCGCAAACTTCGCCGCATCCGCCGCATCGCCGAAGATCTGATCGTAATATTCCAGATACAGCACCTCCAGCCCGTTGGAGTGGATCTCAAACAGGTCAAAGCTGCCGTTTTCCGCGATCACATTGGGCGACGGGTTCAGCCAGCCGTCCAGGAAATGGCCGAATTCATGGGTCATGGTGGAAAAATCCACCGCGCCGCCGTCCATGGTTGCGAAAATATAAGAATACCCGAACTGACTGAGGTCGGTGGTATAGGCCACATCCATGCGCCGGCTCCCCGTGCCGATGTCATAGAGTTCATTTTCCGTCAGCAGCTCCCAGCCCTCCGTCACCAGCGGGTCGATCTCGCCGGCGTATTGGCCCAGAAGCTGCAGAATTTTATCCTCCTCCAGATGGCCCACATCGTAAAAGCCTTCGGTGGACAGATCGTTGTAGTAAACATCGTCGTAATAATCCCGACTCACATAGCGCTTCACCGCATCGCAGATGGCCTGGGCGTCGTCGGTGCTGTAGTCCCGGCCATACATACACTCGTAGGCATAGTCGGCATAGCTGTCATAGCCCATCTGCTCCGCGTACTCGTCCCGCACTGCCACCAGTTCCAGAAAAATGGGGCCCAGACTGGCGTTTACCTGTTCCAGCAGGGCATAATATACTTCAAAATAGCCGTCGTAATCCTCCTCGTAGAACCGGTCCCCGGCGCTGCCGTACAGAAGCTCCATGGTCCAGTCCCGGCCATTGTAGCGATAGGTATACTGCTCGCTGAGGGCCAGCGTTTCATAATACTCGTTCTCCAGAGCCGTTTCCCGGTCCAGCAGTTCGGCCGCCCGGTCTCCTCCGGAGCTGTAAGCCGCGAAATAATCCGCCGCCTGATCGCCCACATGCGCCCGGAAGCTCTGGGCACAGGGGCCGTTCATCACCGCCCGGCAGGCGTCGCACAGCGCCGCCGCCGTGCTGCCCCAGAGGCCGTCCATCTCGGCGCTGCGCTCCATGAGGACCGCATCCAGCACATCGGCGCTGTACGCCAGATAGGCCACGCTGTCCAGCGTGTCGATCCGCAGAAATTCCTCATAAAGCCGGTCATACTGCTGACAGACCGCCCGCGCGTCATCCCCCTCCGCCAGAGCCTCCAGTTCCCGGCACATGGCGTAAAATTCCCGCGCGTCATATTCCTGGTATTCCGGCAGCCCGACCGCCGGGGCGGCCTCCGCCTTCGCCGGCAGGAGCTTCGCCTCCCGCTCCTCATACAGCGCCGAGACCTCCGCCCGCTCATAGCTCTCCAAAATCACCGCCTGGGGCGTTTCTGTTTCCGCCGTGGGAAGCGCGCCGTCCTCTATACCCAAAAGCGCCAGAAGGCTCATCAGAAAAGCCCAAAAACGCATATCCATCACCTCTGTAATAATCCTATCACGAACACTTGCTAAATCAAAGGGCCTTTGTTATAATTTTATATTATGAAAAACAAGAAAAGTTCTATGGACATAAAGTCGGAAAAACAGAATATCATCAGCTTCTCCCTGATGGGGCCGGAGAGCGGCGCTCCCTGTCTGGTGGATTCGGCGGATGGGAAGATGACCCGCATCCGTCCGTACTTCTATGACAAGGAGTACACCGACGCCCATTGCAACCCCTGGAAGATCGAAGCCCGGGGCTCTGTGTTCCAGGCGCCGGACAAGGTGACCATCACCCCCTTCGGCCTTGGCTACAAGAGCCGGGTCTACTCTCCCAACCGCATTCTGTATCCCATGAAGCGGGTGGACTGGGATCCCAAGGGTGAGCGCCACCCCGAGAACCGGGGCAAGAGCAAATATGTGCGCATTTCCTGGGACGAGGCCACGGAGATCGTAGCCTCTGAATTGCGGCGCATGAAGGAGCAGTATGGCCCGGAGGCCGTTTTGTGCGAAGCCGACATGCACGGCGAGGGCAAAAATGTCTCGCCGGCCCATGGCTGCCCGAACCGGCTGCTGTCCCTCATGGGCGGTTACACACAGCAGATGCGCAATCCCGACTCCTGGGAAGGCTGGTTCTGGGGCGCGAAATATGTCTGGGGCTGCGAGCCGGTGGGCCAGATGGCCCCCCAGTCGAACCTTTTCCCCGACATCGCCAAAAACTCCAGCATGCTGCTGTTCTGGGGCTGCGACCCGGAGACCACGCCCCTGGGTGTTGTGAGCCATATGCCCAGCCGCCTTTGCTACTGGCTCACGGAGATCGGCATCCCTCAGGTCTACATCTGCCCGGACCTGAACTACGGTGCGGCGGTGCATGCGGACAAATGGATCCCCGTCCTGCCAAACACCGATGCCGCCCTGCAGCTGGCCATCGCCTGGGTCTGGCTCACGGAAGACCTTTACGACAAGGAATACATCGCCAGCCATTCCTATGGCTTTGACAAATTTGAAGATTACGTCCTGGGCCGGGAGGACGGCATCGCCAAGACCCCCGCCTGGGCTTCGGAAAAGTGCGGCGTCAAGCCCTGGACCATCAAGGCGCTGGCCCGGAAATGGGCCAAGGAGACCGTGTCCATCTGCCATGGCAACGGCGGCCCCATGATCCGCGGCCCCTACGCCACGGAGCCCGCCCGGCTGGAGGTCATGCTTCTGGGCATGCAGGGTCTGGGCAAGCCCGGCGTGCATCAGGCCAAAATGATCGAATGGGGCCTCTGGAACCGGGACTTTCCCCTGCCCTATCAGGGCCAGTTCGTGCCCAAGATCACCCAGATCTGCGACGCCCTGCGCCCCGTGGACGGGGACATCGACCCCAAGGTGAACATGAACCGCTTCTGCCTCACCGAGGCCCAGAAGGAGCGGGCCCCCGAGCTGGTGAAGCTCTTCACCAAGCTCCCCGGTCCCAAGCAGTTCATCCCCCGCTGTCTGGTGCATGATGCCATTCTGGACGGCCACGCCGAGTGGCGGGGCCTGCAGTGCTTCTCCTCCAGTCAGGTGCCCGACGCCAACAACTTCCGCCAGCCCACCCAGCAGTATCAGTTTGAAAACATGAAATACCCCCGGGACGGGCTGAGCCGGGTACACATGATCTGGACGGACGCGCCCTGTCAGGTGACCTGCTGGAACGACGGCAACCGCTCTGCCCGGGCCTTCCGGGACCCCTCCATCGAGACCATCGTGGCCCAGCACCCGTGGCTGGAAAACGACTGCTATTTTGCCGACATCATCTTCCCCGTCTGCACCAAGCATGAGCTGCCGGATATCGGCAACGACATGTCCTCCGGCAACTTCACCAGTCTCTACCAGTGGGACAAATGCATCGAGCCTCTGGGCGAGAGCGTTTCGGACTTTGAGGTCTGCGCCCGGGTGGCGGCGAAGCTGGGCCCGGAATACTTTGACGCCTATACCGACAACCTCTCCACCGAGCAGCGCATCCGCCTGTTCTACAAGGCCAGCGGCTGCGAAGAACATATGAGCTGGGAAGAGTTCTGCGAGCGCAAGATCTTCGTCGTCCCCTGCAAGACCCAGGAGGAGCTGGACAAGATCCCCGCCGGCCTGAAAAACTTTGCCGAGGACCCGGAGAATCATCCGCTGACCACTCCCACGGGCAAGCTGGAATACAGCGCCACCCTGCTGGAAAAGCACCTGCCCGACGATCTGGAACGGCCGCCCGTGCCCCACTGGATCGAGGCCGGCCCCTTCCACGATGAGCGCCTCAGTTCCACCCGGGCCCAGGACTATCCCCTCATCTGCGTGTCCAACCACGGCCGCTGGCGTATGCACGCCCAGTGCGACGATATCGTGTGGAACCGGGAAGTGTCCACCATGAAGATCCGGGGCGCCGACGGCTATCAGTATGAGCCCGTGTGGCTGCACCCCTCGGAGGCGGAAAAGCGGGGCATCTCCCACGGCGACATCGTGAAAGTCTACAACCACCGGGGCATCGTGCTGGCCGGAGCCTATGTCACCGAGCGGCTCATCCCCGGAGCCTGCTCCATGGACCATGGCAGCCGCTATGACCCCATCATCCCCGGGTGGCTTGACCGGGGCGGTGCCATCAACACCATCACCCCTGAGCATACCACCAGCAAAAACGCCACCGGCATGGCCGTGTCCGGCTTCCTGGTGGAGATCGAAAAGGTCTCCGAGGCCGAGTGGCGGGAATGGAAAGAAAACTACCCCGAAGCCTTTGCGCGGAAAATCGACCCGGACGCCGGCGTTTGCCTGGCGGGCTGGCTGATCGACAAGGAGGGCGAACCATGAGCAAAGTTTTTATCCTGGATATCGCCCGCTGCTCCGGCTGCCACAACTGCCAGCTGGCCTGCAAGGACGAGCACGCCCTCAACGACTGGCTGCCCTACGCCGCCGCCCAGCCCCTCACCGGCCAGTTCTGGTGCCGGGTGGAGGAGCATGTTCACGGCACGATCCCCAAGGTCAGGATCCATTATGAGCCCCAGCTCTGCCGCCACTGCGAGAACCCGGAATGCATGGCCGCCTGCCCCGCCGGGGCCATTTACCGCCGGGAGGACGGTTTCGTTGTCATCGACCCGGAAAAATGCACCGGCTGCCAGAGCTGCGTGTACGCCTGCCCCTTTGAAGCCATCTACTTCAACGACGACAAGCGCATCGCCCAGAAATGCACCGCCTGCGCCCATCTGCTGGACGCCGGGCAGCAGCCCCGCTGTGCCGAAGCCTGCCCCACAGACGCCCTGGTATTTGTGGACGGCGAGCCGGAGGAGGGTCTGCGGGTCATCTATAAAAACCGCCCCGGCCGCTTCATCGCCGGTGCGCTCCATGACCCCCAGGCGGAGGAAGTCATCATTGGCGCCCGCTGCCGCCTGTCGGATGGACGGGAAGTCCTCTCCGACGATTTCGGCGACTTCTGGTTCCACAATCTCCCGGAGGGCGAGTATGATCTGACCATTGACTCCGAGGGCTACGCCCCCCTGCATTTCAAAAAACTCTCCACCGCAGGCAAAGACATAAACCTGGGCGATCTGCCCATGGAAGCCGAATAAGAACAAAACCCAGCCCAACCGGGCTGGGTTTTCTTTTGGCTATTGACGGAAAGTGATATAATATTAATTTAGAAAATAATTTTGAAAAGAAGGCATATCTATGACAAAAATCGATATTTTTTCCGGCTTTCTGGGCGCGGGAAAAACCACCCTCATCAAAAAGCTTCTGGAAGAGGCCTATGCCGGCGAGAAGCTGGTGCTCATTGAAAACGAATTCGGCGACATCGGCATCGACGGCGGTTTCCTCCAGGACGCGGGCATCGTTGTCAACGAAATGAACTCCGGCTGCATCTGCTGCTCCCTCACCGGCGACTTCCGGGAAGCGCTGCACATGGTAATGAGCCAGTATGAGCCCGACCGTATCCTCATTGAGCCCTCGGGCGTTGGCAAGCTCAGCGAGATCGTGGCCGCGGTGCAGTCCGCGGAACTGGAGGACATCGTTCTCGGCGGTCTGACCACCGTGGTGGACGCCTCCAAGGCCCGGGTCTACATGAAAAACTTCGGCGAATTCTTTGACGACCAGATCTGTGCCGCGGGCTGCATCGTCCTCAGCCGCACCGGCTCCATGACCCAGGAAAAAATCGGCCAGGCGGAGGCCCTGCTGCGGGAGAAGAATCCCGAAGCCGTCATTGTCTCCACGCCCTGGGACGCCATCGACGGCAAGCAGATCCTGGCAGCCATCGAAAAGAAAAACACCCTCACGGAGGAGCTGACCGCCCTTCTGAAAGAGCAGGAACACCACCACGGCCATGAATGCCACGATCCCAACTGCTCCTGCCACGATCACGATCACGATCACGATCACGAGCATCATCACGATCACGAGCATCATCACAACCACGAGCATCATCACGACCACGAGCATCATCACCACCATGAGCATCATCACCACCATGAGCACCATCACGATCACGAGCACCATCACGATCACGAGCATCATCACGAGCATGAGTGCCACGATCCCAACTGCTCCTGCCACGACCATCACGGCCACGACGCCGATGATGTATTCCAGAGCTGGGGCGCGGAAACGGCCCGAAAATACAGCGAGGCCGAGCTCTCCGCCATGCTGGACGCGCTGGAAAACACGGAGCGCTTCGGTCACGTTCTCCGGGCCAAGGGCTATGTGCCCAGCCCCGAAGGCGCCTGGCTCCACTTTGACTACACCCCCGGGGAAAAGAACATCCGTGCCGGCGCCGCCAATGTGGCCGGCCGCCTGTGCGTGATCGGCGCGGGGCTGAAGGAATCCGCTGTGAAGGAGCTGTTCGGTCTTGGCTAAGGAAATTCCCGTATATCTTTTCACCGGCTTCCTGGACGCAGGCAAGACCCGCTTCATCCAGGAGACCCTGGGCGACCCCCGCTTTAACAAAGGCGAGCGGACCCTGCTCATAATGTGCGAGGACGGAGAAGAAGAATACGACCCCCGCTTTTTCAGCGGCAAGAATGTTTTCATCGAAGCCATTGAGCGCTCTGATGACTTCACCAGCGAGACGCTGGCCGCCCTGCTGGCCAGGCACAAAGCCGAGCGTGTTCTCATCGAGTGCAACGGCATGTGGCTGCTGGACGAGCTGTTCCGGGCCCTGCCGGAAGGCTGGGTGGTGTATCAGGAGTTCTTCTTTGCCGACGCCCGGAGCTTTGTCAGTTACAACGCCAACATGCGCCAGCTGGTCTACGACAAGCTGAAAAGCTGCGAGCTGGCGGTGTTCAACCGCTGCGACGACAGCATCGATCAGATGGAGATCCACAAGATCGTCCGGGGCGTTTCCCGCCGCTGCGACATTGCCTACGAAGCCCCTGACGGCACCGTGACCTACGATGAGATCGAGGATCCCCTGCCCTTTGACCTGGAGGCCCCGGTGGTGGACATTGCCGACCGGGATTACGCCATCTGGTACCGGGACATGAGCGAAGATGTGGACAAATACAACGGCAAGACTCTGCGCTTCAAGGGCCGGGTGGCCAAAAGCCCCAAGCTGCAGAACGACTGCTTTGTCATCGGCCGCCAGCTCATGACCTGCTGTGTGGACGACATCCAGTTCACCGGCCTGATCTGCCGCTGGCCGGAGGCTCAAAGCCTGGAAAAGGGCCAGTGGGTCACCGTGACCGCCCGGGTGGAGGTCAAGTGGCACAAGGGCTACGGCCGCAAGGGCCCGGTGCTCACGGCGGAAAGTCTGGAGCTCTGCGAGCCCCCGGCGCAGCCTGTGGCCAGCTTTTATTAAAACCAAAAACGGTGCAGCCGGGATGGCTGCACCGTTTTTTACTGTCAAAAAAGCCCGCCAGCGGGCTTTTTTCAAGCTGGCTTTCACTTCCTTCGCGCCGACCTTATTTCCCCTTGCGCTGGATGCGCTGGGCAACAAAATAAGGGTCGGAGAGTTTTTCCAGACTGATGTCATACTCCCGGCGGAGGAAGCGGCTGAACTTCTCCTTGTCCAGATAGTTCTTGTACTGCTTCACAAACTGCTGCACATTCCACAGCTCATAGCGCAGTTTCTTGGAATACAGCAGCAGCCCCGCCAGCAGACAGACCACACAGGCCACCGCGGCCGTGCCGCCCAGCTTGACGCAGCCAAAGATCACGATCCCGAGACTGATCAGAAATACGATCAGGTTGCCGGTAAAGCGCCCTTTCACGACCCCGGCATAAGCTTTGTCGGTAAAGACATCGTATTCCAGCAGCCGTTTGGTGAAAGGTTTATAGAATTTGAAGTAGTTGATAAGATGGATGATCGCGTTGGCCAGACCGAAATAAGCGATCAGCACCAACAGCAAAATGTACAGTAAGGTCTGAAAAAATGACATATTACCGCCTCCCGAATCCTTTTTTCTTAAGTATAGCATATCATGGACAAGCATTGCAATTGCTGTTACAATACATATTTCCCCCGTTTCGAGCCCGCCCGGCACCGCCCCCCACCAAAACCAGGCCGGGCGGGCGAGACCAGGGCGGCCAACAGCCGCCCGCACTTGAGCGGAGGGGCCCGGCTCTTTCAGGCGGGCCACGGAGCGGAACCGCGAGCGGGGGGGGCGCGGAGGGGCGGCGGGCTCCCGCTCCCAAAGAACACAGCACTTCCCCGCCCCGGAGCCGCCAGGCAGAGGCCCGAACAGAAGAAGAGCTGCCCGGCGAGGGGAGGCCCCGCGAGCCACCGCTTGTATGCCATGACGCGGGAAAGTTATCAACAGGTTTTCCACATAGTTTGAGCGGGAGGTTTTGGCCTCCCGCTCTTTATCAGCGACGCATGTTGTATTGTTCTGGCCAGGAAAAGGGCGACCAGTCCCCGGCATACATATCCGAGACGTATTCGACGCAGGCGAGTTCCACGTCATCCTGGGTTAGATACGTTTCTTCCAGGTATGTGCCGTGTGCCAGGGCATGGCAGGTCACGCACAAGGTTATCAGATTGTGATGGGTTGAGCCGCCGCCCCTGGAGCGGGGCACCACATGATGGATTTGCAGGCGACGGGGGTCACCGCAGAGGGCACAGGCGAAACCATCACGGCGATAGATTTCTTTGCGCAGGTTGTTCGGAATGTTTGCAGATATCATTGGGGCACCTCCTTTTAAGATGGCCCGGATAACAGCGGCTGGGTCAAGGGCAAGAGCGGGAGGGCGGGCTTGCCCGGCCAGGGGCCAGGGGGCCAGGGCGGGGGAACTTGTTCCCACGGCCAGGCACCCAGGCACCGGCTGCCGCTTTGCGGCTCCCGCTCTTGCTTTGTATACCCTTGACGCTGCTGTTATCGTTCAAGGGCCTGAAAGGGGGTGCCCCATATCTGCGGTTGCATTACGCCTTTTTCTGTGTTATTTTTGTTGCGCTGGGCGTATTGTTGTGTCAAGGGTGTGCCCGGACGTGAAAAGGAGGTATTTTTGATGAGTATGCGAGCGCTTGGGGCCCGGCTCAGGGCGGCGCGAACCTTGCGGGAATGGAGCTTGCGGGATCTGGCGGAAATGGTGGGTTGCCATGCCTCGACCCTTTGCAGGTATGAAAACGGTCTTATTTACGATCCCAGCTACAGCCTTTTGTGGCTATGCGCGCATTTTTTGGGGGTTACGCCTGGCTGGCTGGTGGACGGGTGGTTACCGGCTTGTGCCGATGAAGAGGAAAACGCCTGGCTGATTGCCCATGCAAGGCGGGAGCCTTGCCCGGTCATCTGCCAGGTGAAGAGAGGAATGTAACAGCTTTTGCTGTTAGGCCTTTATGGGATAGTATAGCATATCATGGACAAGCATTGCAATTGCTGTTACAATATGCAGCGAGGTGATAAAAATGCTCAAACAGAAAATTATAGATTGGACACTGGCCCACAAGGACGAATTCATCGCCGACCTGACAGGCCTCTGCGCCATCCGCAGCGTGCGGGAGGATGCGGAACCCAGCAAGCCTTTCGGTCCCGGCCCTGCCGCCGCTCTGGCGGAGGGTCTGCGGCTATGTGAAAGCTATGGCCTCGCCGTGAACAATTACGACAATTACGCCGGCGCTGCCGACCTCCGGGGGGACCTGCCCCGGATGCTGGACATTCTGGCCCATCTGGACGTGGTGGGCGAAGGCGACGGCTGGGACACCGACCCCTACACCGTGATCCTCAAGGACGACGGCTGTCTTTACGGTCGGGGCGTGGCGGACGACAAGGGCGGCCTGCTGGCCGCGGCCTATGCCATGCGCTGCGTGAAGGAGCTGGGTCTGCCGCTGAAGTACGGCTGCCGCCTGATCCTGGGCACCGACGAGGAAACCGGCATGGAGGACACCCGCCACTACTACACGAAGGAAAAGCCCGCCCCCTGCACCTGCACTCCGGACGCCAACTTCCCCGTCTGCAACGTGGAAAAGGGCTTTTACCGGCCGGAGTTCCGCAAAAGCTGGTCCGGCCAGACCGCCCTGCCCCGGGTGAGCCAGTTCCACGGCGGCTTCCGCCTGAACGTGGTGCCCACGGACGCCTGGTGCGAGATCCTGGGCATGGACATGGGCCATCTGCGGACCGCGCTCCTGCCCCTTTGCGCCGAGATCGGCGCCAGCTTCGATCTGGAGGCCACCGACAAGGGTGTAAAGCTCACCCTCCACGGCCGGGGCTGCCACGCCGCGGAGCCGGAAAAGGGCATCAACGGCAACACTGCCCTCATCCACGTGCTCTGCGAGCTGCCCCTGGCGGACTGCGAAAGCACCCGGGCCCTGCGGGAGCTGGACAAGCTTCTGCCCCACGGGGACTGGTACGGCAAGGCCGTGGGCATCGCCCAGGCCGACGACATCAGCGGCCCTCTCACCTGCTCTTTCACCCAGATGGACTTTGACGAGAATGGCCTCTGGGGCGCCTGCGACTGCCGGGTGGCCCTTTGTGCCAACAAGGAAAACTGCCAGGACGTGATGGAAGCGGCCATGCAGCCCTACGGCTTTGCAATGTCCGGCGGCATGAGCCCCGGTCACCACACGCCGGAGGACTCCGACTTCGTCCAGACCCTCTTGGCCTGCTACGAGGACTACACCGGGGAAAAAGGCTACTGCTACGCCATGGGCGGCGGCACCTATGTGCACCATGTACCCGGGGGTGTGGCCTTCGGCGCGGAAAAAGTGGGCTTTGACAGCCGTATGCACGGCGCCAACGAGCGTATAAGCGTGGAGCAGCTGCTGCTCTGCATCCAGCTCTACGCCGCCGTTATCGCCAAACTCTGCGGGGAGGAATGACCATGACCCTTTTGGAACGCTTTATTGAATACTGCAAAATCTGGACCACCAGCGACGAACGCATCGAAAACTGCACACCCTCCACCGACCGCCAGTTTGACCTGGCCTGCCTCCTGCAGCAGCAGTTCAAGGATATGGGGGCCCAGGATGTGGTGCTGGATGAATACTGCTATGTTTACGCCAAGCTCCCCGCCACGCCGGGCTGTGAAAAGGCCCCGGCCCTGGGCTTTGTGGCCCATATGGACACGGCGGAGTTCTGCGGCGAGAATGTGCAGCCCCGGGTCATCGAAAACTACGACGGCGGCCCGGTGACCTATCCCAACGGCCTTGTCCTTGACCCCAGGGAACATACCCATCTGCCCGGCTTTGCCGGCCGGACTCTGATCGTCACCAATGGCGACACCCTGCTGGGCGCGGACGACAAGGCCGGCGTGGCAGAGATTATGGAGCTCTGCCGCCGGCTTCTGGAAGAGCCCCGCCCCCACGGCCCGGTGTGCATCGCTTTCTGCCCGGACGAGGAGATCGGCGGCGGCACCCGGATGTTCAGCATCCCCACCTTCGGCGCGGACTTTGCCTACACCGTGGACGGCGGCATGGAGGGCGAGATCAACTGGGAGTGCTTCAACGCCGCCGCGGCCCACATCGACATCACCGGCAAGAGCATCCACCCCGGCGAGGCCAAGGACAAGATGGTGAATGCCGCCGTGCTTGCCACGGAAATAAACCTCATGCTCCCCAGCACAGCCCGGCCCGAGCACACCGAAGGCTACGAGGGCTTCTTCGGCCTGATGCACATGGAGGGCAGCGTGGAAAAGGCAAGTCTTGACTACATCGTCCGGGATCACGACCCCGCCAGGTTCGATGAAAAGCAGGACTGCCTGCGCCACATCGTGAAGATCGTCAACCAGCGTTACGGCGAGGGCACCGCCACCCTTACGCTCAAAGAGCAGTACCGGAACATGCGGGAAGCCCTGGCGGGCTGCGAGCATCTTATTGAAAACGCCAAAACGGCTTCGGAAATGGCCGGCGTGACCCCCTTTGTGGAGGCCATCCGGGGCGGCACGGACGGGGCCCAGCTTTCCTATAAGGGCCTGCCCTGCCCCAACCTTGGCACCGGCGGCTTCTGCTTCCACGGCCCCCTGGAGCATATCAGCCTGGAGGGCATGGAAAAGGTCGTAACGATCCTTGAAAACCTGGTGGCCATTTACGCCAAGGAGGAAAAATGAAAAAGCCCGATTATAAACAGGCCGAAAGCCTTGGCTTCTGGCTGGCGATCCCCGGCGCGGTTGTCATTGGCTTTGCCGCAAATCAGGAATCCGCCCTTCCCTGGATCGTGGGCAGCGCGCTGATCGCGGGCGGTTTTGCGATCCTGTTCGGCTTCTGCCGCTGCCCCCACTGCGGAGCTTCTCTTGTCCGAAACACCAATGCCTCCTACTGTCCCCATTGCGGCAAGGAACTGAAATAACATCAAGCTCCTCCTCTTCCGAAGGATAGCTTGCCCAGCTTGTAAAAAAAGCCCGCATGCGGGCTTTTTTTACAAACTGAAACGCCGGTGCTTTCGCACCGGCGTTTTTGTTTTATTCTTCGGTCTGTTCCGGCTCTTCCGTCGGCGCGTCCACCCCGGCCTCGGTCTCGGAGACCACAGTCTCAAAGTCCGCATCCCCGGCGCACAGATCCTCGATATCTTCGATGGCGTCGCCGATCTCGCTTTTAAGATCGGCCAGCTCCGCTTCCTTGGCTTCCACCGCCGCCAGGGCGGCGCCGATTTCTTCGCAAAGCTGCAGGAAAAAGCCCTCCGGTGCATCCTTGTGCGCTTCATAGTAAAGCTTGCCGATCTCGGCATAGGCCTTTTCCACGTTTTCCTTTTCCGCGCTGATCTCCAGCTTGAGCTTGGCTGCCCGGCCGGCCTTGCGGGCCTTGTCCGCAGCAAAACCGGCAATATCCTTGGCCTTCTCCGCGGCATTGGCAGCAAAATCCGCCGCCTTTTCCTTCCACTGATTGAACATGGGATATCCTCCTTATTACGATTCGGATCGAAAAATTCTTACTCCGTTTGTTCCTCTTCCCCAGGCGCGGCCTCCTCCGCGGGAGCTTCTGCCTCCGCTTCGACCCCCGCCTCAGCCGTCTGGGCTTCCAGGGCCGCAGCCGCCGCCACCCGGTTGACAAAGAGCTTCTCCTCGCTGCATTTGCCACTGCGCAGCACAACGATCAAAATGACGGCCGCCGCCACAACGCACAGGGCCGCCAGCAACTGACTGACACGGATGCCGGTGGCGCCTATGTACAGCGAATCCGTCCGGACGCCCTCGATCATGGCCCGGCCCAGGCCGTACCAGCCCAGGTAATACAGGAAATACTGGCCGTCAAACTTCCGCTTGGTCTTTTTGGACAGGATGTGCAGGATCACAAAGCCCACCGCATTCCACAAAGATTCATACAGAAAACAGGGATGGACATAGATGGTCTCGCCGCCGGAGCTAAGACCCATGCGGCAGAAGATATCGGTCTCATAGCCATAGGCCTCCCGGTTGGCGAAATTGCCCCAGCGGCCGATGGACTGGCCGATGAGAAGGCCCGAGGCCACATTGTCCATCATGGCCATGGCGCTGATCTTCTTCACCCGGCAGACCACCAGCACCGTCAGCACCGCCGCAATGATGCCGCCATAGATGGCAAGACCGCCCTCCCAGATCTTGATCATATCCAGGAAATTATCGTAATTTCCGTAGAAAATGACATAGTAGGCCCGGGCGCCCACAATGGCCAGAGGCACGGCAAAAATCAGCGTATCCAGCAGGTCATCCTGGCTGATGCCGAATTTCTCCGTGCGCCGGAAGCAGTACCACACGGCCAGCAAAAAGCCGCAGGCGATGATCACGCCGTACCAGTAGATGGGCCGGCCAAAGACCAGAAAGTAGTTGGGGAAATCAAAGCTGATATCTCCCAGCATGGGAAAAGTGATGATCGGTTCCATGAACGTTCCTCCTTATTCCCTGGGGTTGATGACGCTCAGGGCAATATTTTCCGTTTTCAGTTTTTCCGTCACCCAGCGGACACATTCCTCCGCCGTGACACTCTCCAGCACCGCAAAGGCATCCAGAGGCTGATAGCCGTTGAAATGGCTTTCCACCAGGGTCACGGCCAGACCCTCAAAGTTGCCCAGGGCCCGGATGCGCTGGCCATAGCTGGCCTTCTTCTGGCGCTGGAAATATGCCTCATCAAAGCCCCTTTGGCCCAGCGCTTCGATCTCTGCCCTGATCGCCGCCAGCACCGCCTCCGGGTCCTTGCTCTCGCCGCCGAACATGGCGAACGAATGGCCGGCGGCAAAGTCCGCCTCGCAGGAGAAGTCGGCGTTTAGAAGACCTTCGCTGTAAAGCCGGGTGTAGAAGGGCGAAGAACGGCCGAACAGGCACTTCAGCGCCATGCCTCCCACGATGCGCTCCCGCAGGGCCTCCGCCCCATAGGGCGCCGGGCCCATTTTCAGGCCTGCGGCAAACTGGGGCAGGGACACCTCCATGGCCTCGGAGATATAGCCCGCCAGGGGTGCCAGGCCCTCCTGGGGGCCATAGTCCGCCCGGGGCTTTTCCGCGCTCTCCGGGGTAAGGATCTCCCGGGCCACCCGCTCCACCAGTTCCGGCTCCACATCCCCCACCACAGCCAGGGCCATGTTCACGGGATGATAAAAAGCTTTGTGGCAGGCATAAAGCACCTCCGGGGTAATTTCCGCAATGGACTCCACCGTGCCGGCCACGCCGTCCCGGAGGGGATTGGTTGCAAACAGGGAGCGCATGAGGTTGATGTACAGACGGTAGTCCGGGCTGTCCTCCGTCATGCGGATCTCCTGACCGATGATGCCCTGCTCCTTGGCCACGCTCTCTTCCGTGAAATAAGGGACGGAAACAAAACTGAGAAGTTCCCGCAGGTTTTCCTCAAATTTGGAGGTACATTCAAAGTGATACAGGGTCATGGTGTCGCTGGTGAAGGCGTTGGGGCTGGCGCCGTTGGCCTCCAGACGCACCAGGGCGTTTCCGTCCTCCGTATCGAACATCTTATGCTCCAGATAGTGGGCCACCCCCGCCGGGGTATCATGGAGCTCGCCGTCCAGCATGAAGCGCCGGTCCGCCCCGCCGTAATCCGCGGCAAAGGCGGCAAAGCACTTGCGGAAGCCGGTCTTTTTCAGCACATAGATGGGCAGCCCGTTTTCAAGCTGCGTGCTGTAAAGGGTCTCGCCCAGGGATTTATATTCCGTCTTGTTCATCGTCGTCCTCCATGCCTTTGAGGAAGTAAATGGTGTCGCACTCGATGCCGGCGGCACAGTTCACGATATCCTCCACCGTGACCTCCTCCGCCAGGGCGGCCATCTCCGCCGGGCCGTATTCCAGGCCCATCAGATTCTGGCTCAGCCAGAAATCCTCCAAAGCGCCGGGGCTGTCCTCCGCCGCCAGCAGATCGCTGACCACGGCGGCCTTGGCTGCGGTGAATTCCTCCGCCGTCACATCGCCCTTTTTCAGCGCTTCCAGCTGTGCAAAAATCTCTTCCAGCGCCGCTTCGTAATTCTCCACTTCAATGCCGGAAATGACATTCATCACGCCCTTGGCAATATTGCAGCCGGAGCTGGCAAAATAGCAAAGGGAGAGCTTTTCCCGCACATTCATGAAGAGTTTGGAACTGGCACAGCCGCCGTAGACCGCGTTCATCACCCGGATGACCGCCGGCTCGGGATCCTCCATGCAGTCTCCCAGCCGGAAGCCGATGGCAAGCTTGCCCTGGCCCACGTCCATCTCCTCGGTGTAGACCCGGGGCTCCGCCTCCAGGGAGTTCATGCGGATGTCGGTGCCGATGTCGTAGTCCAGCTCGCCCCGGGGCAGGGTGATCAGCGCATCCAGCACCGCCTGCTCCACCCGCAGAGGCTCGGCGCTGCCGCAGTAGAACACCTCCACCGGGCAGGACGCCAGCAGTTCGTTATAGTGCCGGGTCAGGGCCACATAGCCGATGTTCTCCGCCTCATCCTCCGTGCCCAGGGCCGCCACGGCGAAATCCTCCGTCTGGCACATCAGCTCCGTCATCCGGTGGACGCTGTAGGCGATCTTGTCGTTGACCCGGGCCCGGATGTTTTCCAGCAGCTTTTCCTTCTCGCTTTCCACATAGGCGGGCAGAAACAGCCCGCCCCGGGTGTTGGGGTCCAGCAGCAGTTCGCCCATCAGCGCCGCCACCGGCTCCAGCAGGGGCTCGCCCCCGGGCAGGTACTTGTCGTCGGCAAAGTCCGCCCAGAAGCCCAGGGTCTGGATCTCGCCCTTTTTGTGCACCACCGGCTCCAGCCTTGCACCATACAGGCTGTCCAGGGCCGCGCTGATGGATTCCATATCGGGATGGCGGGCGCTGCCCCGGCGCAGGACGCTGGGGATCAGGGCATTTTTCGCTGCATTTTCCCGGCACAGGCGGGTCAGCAGGTTCAGGCTCAGAAGGCCGGTTTTGAATTTGTCCGTGCGCAGGCAGGTCAGCCACACGCCGGGCAGGATCTCTTTGCGGACTTGTTCCATATCGTCCTCCCTGAAGCGGCCGAGGCCCGGGAGCCCCGTACCGTATTTTCTCTATTATCCAATCATATCACAGTTTTCCGGTTTTGAATATCCATTATTTTATCGTGACCTGTCCGTTCTTCACCGTGATGTGCCGCCCGGCCAGATCCGCCTCATAGCCCTCCCAGTCCGGGGGTAAATGGGGTTCCACCTTCAGGTGGCCGTTTTCCAGCCGGAGGCCCAAAAGATCTTCCAGCACCACCCGGAAAAACCAGCCGGCGCTGCCGGTGTACCAGCTCCAGAGAGCTTCGCCGTAATGGTCGGCGTTGGCGGAAACGTCCGCCGCCAGCACATAGGGCTCCGCCGCCCAGAGCTCCGGCTTGTGCCGGGCTGGCATGCAGTCCAGCAGAACTTTCGTCCCCTGCTCGGTCATCCCCCGGCGCAGCAGGGCCGAAGCCAGCCACAGCGCCCCATGGGTATACTGGCCGCCGTTTTCCCGAAAGCCGGGGCCGCAGGCCCGGATATAGCCCGGATCCCGGCCCTCGTCCCCGAAGGGCGGGACAAAGAGTTTGGTGAGGCCGTGGGCCTCGTCGTAAAGCGTTTCATAGGCGCTCTCCAGCGCCGTATTCACCCGGCTCTGATCCAGCCCCGGACAAAAGGCCGCCCAGCTCTGGGCCACGCTGTCCATGGCACAGCCCGGACTTCCCGCCGCCCCCAGGGGCGCGCCGTCCTGCCAGAAGCCCCGAAGATACCACATACCATCCCAGGCCCGGTCCACCGCCACGGTGAGCCGCCGGGCCGCTTCCCGCAGACGTCCGGCCTCCGGCCGGTCCCGCTTTTGGAGAAGCGCCGCAAAGCGCTGGGCCGTGTGAACAAAGAACATGCTCAGCCACACGCTCTCGCCGCCTACCTTGTCCATGCCGTCGTTCCAGTCGCCGCTGCCGGTTTTCAGCAGGCCGTGAGGCCCTTCGCCCCGCTCCAGCACCTGCTCCGCTGCCCGCAGGGCATGATCCAGAACACTGCTTCGCCGGGACGATGCCGCCGGCGCGAAATAGCGTTCCTCTTCCCCCTCTTTCAGGGGCTCCGCCTCCAGCCACTCCGCCAAAACCTCACAAAAGGCCAGATCGCCGGTCTTTTCCGTATACTCACACAAAGCCCAGACCAGCCACAAAAGGTCGTCCGAACAGCGGCTGCGCACCCCCCGGGGCCCCTCCGCAGCTTCGTGCCACCAGTGCAGCACATCCCCCTGGGCAAACTGCCGCCGGCAGCAAAGAAGGATCTGCCGCCGCAGGGTCTGGGGCGCGAGAGCCGCCATATTGGCCGCATCCTGAAGCTGATCCCGGAAACCGTAGGCCCCGCCGCTCTGATAGATGCTGCTGCGGCCAAGGATCCGCCCGCACAGGCACTGATATGCCGCCCAGCCGTTCATCAGCGCATCCAGCGCCGGCTCCGGCGTGCGGATGCGCACACGCCCCAGCAGACTCCGCCAGCCATCCCGCAGCTTCAGCAGCTCCCGGCGGGCCCGTTCCGGCTCCGCCAGAGCCCGGAGCAGCCGGGGCTCTTCAAACCCGCACACCAGCACCGTCAGCCCGCCCGCCGGGACACTGACCCCAAAACAGGGCCGAAGCCCCGGTCCGGTTTTTCCGTCCAGCGCCCCCCGGAGCCAGCTGGATTCATCGCAGGTATAGCCGGCAAAGCCCCCGGACGCGCAGGCCCGGAAAACCTCCGGCCCGCTCCGGACATTCCGGGCCGCAAGCATACCATCCTCCGCATCCGTGACCACACAGGCGGCATCCCGCCCCTCGCCGGACAGGCGCAGTCCGATGTGCCAGAGCAGTTCCCCCGCCTCCCCGCCGCTTTCGATGAGGAAAATGCGGGCCTTATAGTCCCCGGGGATGAACGCCGTCAGGCTCGTCCCCGCCCGCTCCCAGCGGGCCCAGCCAAAGCCGTAGCTCACCCGGCAGCGTCCCCGCCCATCGGCAAAAAGACTGCGCCGGCCCTTTTCGGACACGATTTCAAGGGTCTCGCTGCCCTGCATGGCCAGGGGATCATTCTCCCAGGGGGTCACCGGCATTTCCCGGGCATTTTCCAGCCACATGTGCCCTCCGCCCACCTCCGTGGCGATGTAGCCGAAGCGGCCGTTGGACAGCACATTCTGCCACATCCGGGGCGGCATGGGGGGTGTATCAAAGGAAAAGGCGGAGCTTTCATGCCAGCGGTGGGCGGGCACGGCGCCGCTGCGCTCGGGCAGAGCCTTCAGCGCCGGGCAGGGCGCTCCCGTCCGCGGCCGCGCCGCCAGCACGGCGCTGGCCCGGATCGCCGCGTCCGAGGCAAAACGGATGCCGCCGCCGGCATTTTCAAACGGCGACAGGCCGTAGCGATCCATAAACTTTCGCAAGGCCCCCGCCCGGGGATGAAGGTAGGCGCCCTCCTCCCCGGTATCAATGACAAGATCCGAGCTCAGCCCGCAGGCCGTGAGCAGTGCGTGGTGCTTGATCAGGCGCCGGGCCTTTTCCGTTCCCTCCCGGGCTTCGGCATAGAGAATGGGAAGATCCCCGGAAAGGCCGTGCTTCCACAGCTCCTCCCGCCGGCTCAGGGCGCTGGCCGCCACCCGGGGCCGGCTCAGCGCCGCCGCCAAGGCAAAGCTCTCCTTCAGATCCGCTGCCGTCATGGCCAGAAGCGCCGCCATGGTGCCCGCCATGTCCGAGGCCTCCCCGGAAAGGATGCGCCGGGCGCCGGTCATGGCTTCCGCCCGGCTCCTGCCCATGCAAAGGGCCAGCGCCGCGCAGCCTCCCTCCGGCAAAACCGCCGAAAGACGGATGGGCCGGCTCATCTGCCAGCCAAGCCCCTCCTCCACCGCCAGAGGCACCGTGGCGCAAAGGCAGAGCCACAGCTCCGGCAGATCGCCCCGCCGCAGCCGCCGCACCAACACCGCCCCTTCCCGCACCCGACATTCCAGCCCCAACCGCCAGAAGGCGGGATGGGCCTCATAGTCCCGGGCCCGGGCCAGCACCGGCTCAAAGCGGATATCCAGCCTTGCGCCGCCCGCCGCGGTGATGCGGCGCAGTTCGCCGCACTCGCCCCGGGCCACCGCCACCGAAGCGGAATGTCCCGCCGCCGACAGAAAGCTCAGACAGCCTCCGGCGTAGCGCCAGCTCAGCCCCACCGCCCTGCGCCGGGAAGGAAACAGGGCCTGGCCGCCGGTGCTGAGTTCAAAGCCCTCCGGACGATACAGCAGGATCTCCCCCGCCACAGCCCGGGCATAGCCGTCCTCCCGGGCCAGGAGGGAATAGACACCGTTGGAAAGGGGGAAGCAGGCCGGTTCCGCCAACTCCGGCACCGCCGCCTCCAGCGAGAACGCCGGGCCGGCCGGCCGGGCTTCGCTCTCCGCCTTCGGTGCGGTGCGGCTGCGGCGCAAAACCGCGCCGCCCAGGGGCACCCGTTCCCACAAAAGACTCTGATACGCCGCACACTCCGGCTCCGCCATGAAGCGGCGGCGCCACACGCCGCCCTGCAGCGCGTTGGCAATGGCCATCATGCTCATGCCCAGATGGTGCACCATAAAGCACTCCACCACGCTGCCCTCCGGCGCGCTGCGGCCAGGGGTAAAGTCGATGGCCTCATAAAAGCCGAAGCGCCCCCAAAGCCCAATGGACCGCAGCTTCCGCAGATTCTTCAGCGCCGCCATGGGATGCACCGACAAAGCCAGAAAACTGGAATAGGGAGACACCACCATCTCCGCATCCATGTCCCGGCGCAGAGCCAGCGCCCCGGTGCCGTGGGCCTTGTAGCGGTAATCCAACCCGGCATCCAGAGAGAAAAAGGCACTTTCGGAATTGCCCCAGGGCAGGCCGGCCCGGCCGGCCCGCTTCCGCTGGGCATAAAGGCAGAAGCGGCTCGTTTCCCAGAGCATGGAGCCCTTTTCCAGCGGAAGGAACAGCTCCGGCATCAGATACTCGAACACCGAGCCCGACCAGCTGGCCAGACCCCGCCAGCCGTCCAGACTCAGCTGCGCCCGGCTCAGGGCCGCCCAGTGCTTGACGGGCACCTCCCCCCGGGCCGCCGCCAGAAAACTGGTGAGACGGGCCTCCGAAGCCAGCAGATCATAATGCCCCGGGGACAGCTCGCCCCGGGCCGGGTCCAGGCCGATGCGGAAGAGCTTTTTCTTCGGGTCGTACAGCGGCGCAAGCTCCGTGGCCCGGTAAAGACGCCGGGCTCTGTGCGCCAGGTCCTCCCGTCCGTGGGCCCGCAGACCATGCTCCAGACACAGCAGACAGGCGCAAAGATTGCCGGAGTCCACCGTGGACACATAGGCCGGCTGCAGAGGCGACAGACTTTTCGTATCGTACCAGTTATACAGATGCCCCCGCCACTTGGGCAGGCTCTCAATAGTTGACATAATATTTTCAATGAGTTCCAGCGCCTCCGACCGGGAGGCGATCTCCAGATCCAGCGCCGCCAGGACCGAGACCATCGCCAAACCAATGTTCGTGGGACTGGCCCTATGGGCCGCCCCCTTGGGGGGCTGGGTCTGGAAGTTATCCGGGGGTAGAAAGCCGGTCTCCGCCGTGCAGAGTGTGCGGAAATAGTCCCAGATCCCCCCGGCACTTTTGAGAAGAAAGGCCCGGTCCTCGTCGCTGAGCTCCCGGCAAGGCTTCTGCTGCCAGCCGGAGGCCAGGGTGAACAGAGGCGTCGCCAGCCAGATCAGGCCCACCGCCTTGCCCAGAGACCCCGGGCAAAACAGCAGCAGCAACCCGCCCACGGCCATGGCAAAGCCCAGCCCTGCCGGAAAGCTCTTCCGGCCTTCGCTCTGGGCCGCCGTGACCCAGCGGAGCATATGCCGGTGGGTCACGCCCATGCGCCACAGCGCCACGATGGCCGCACTGGCACAGGTATAGGCCTCCCAGGGAAGCAGCACCAGCCGGCTCAGCAGCCGGGTGAAGGAGCCTCCTACGCCCCGCAGCACCCCGCTGCGGCAGCGCAGACGAAGATCGCCCGTGCGCGCGAACAGCCGCATCCAGGCATCCAGCAGCATCTGGGCCGCCAGACAGCCCAGGGCAGCCCAGGCGCAAAGCCGGAAGTGCTCAAAGCAAAAGCCCAGCACGATGGCCAGAAAGCTGAACACGCTCACCATGCTCCGCCGCTGGCTGTCGAACAGGCGGAAGCGATCCACCGGAGAGAGATCCCGGCCCCGCAGAAACAGCCAGGGCAGATTCTGCCAGTCCCCCCGGGTCCAGCGATGGAGCCGGGCAAACCATTTCGCCGCCGACACAGGCGCCAGATCGGACAGCTCCGTATCGCTCATATACGCACCACGGAGGTAAGCCCCCTCAATGGCGTCGTGGCTGAGGACACGCTCCTCCGGGATGCGATCCTCCAGGCATTGCAGGTAGCACGCGGCGTCGATGACGCCCTTGCCGGCAAAACCGCCCCGGCCGAACATATCAAACATCAGCTCTCCGCCCAGACCGCCGTAGGGGTCGGTGCCCCCCTGACCGGCATGGATGCGGGCAAAATCCGTAGCCATGGCGCTGGACAGCTCCACCGCCATCCGGGGATGGATGATGCCGTGGCCCCGGACCACCACCCGGTTTTCCACCACCGGGCGGTTCAGCGGGTGCATGGCCGCCCCCACCAGCTGCCGGGCCGCCCCGGGGATGAGCCGGGTATCGGCATCCAGGCTAAGGATATAGCGGCCGTAAAGCCGGCTTTTATCTCCCGCGGCACAGCGCAGCGCGGAATCCCGCCCCTGCAGCAGACGGGCCAGCTCCGTGATGGCGCCCCGCTTGCGCTCTTTGGGCATCCACAGCTTTTCCCTTTCGCTCCACACCGCCTCCCGGGTGAGCAGGAAAAAGCCTCCGCCGTATTTCTCATTCAGCGCCCGGATGGCCCCGGCCGCCGCCGCCAGCGCCTCCGCCCCGCCGGGAGGCGGATAGCTTTTGCTCTCGGGCAGGTCCGCCAGGATGGCAAACAGCAAATGCTCTCCGCAGTCCCGGTTGGCCAGTTTGAACTGCTCCAGCCGCCGGGCATAAGCCGGGCCGTCCTCCTCGCCCGTCAGCAGCGCACTGACCGCGCAGACCGTGCGTCCCTCTTCCCCCAAACCCTCTTCCAGCGCCAGGCGCATCAGCCGCCGGGGTTTTACGCAGTGCAGCAGCACCGCATCCAGAACCGTGCGCACCAGCTCCGACAGCGGCGTGACCAGCAAAAGGCCCGTCAGCCAGCTCTCCGCCCGCCAGCCCACCGCCGCGGACAGCCCCAGGGAGATCAGAAGATTGGCCGCCATGTAGCCCGAGCCCCGGCGCTCCCGGTGGGGAAAGAGCTCGTCCTCCAGCCCCCGGCGCAGAGCCTCCTCCGCCACCGCCGCCGGGCTTTGGCCGCTTTTCTCCGCCAGCTCCTGGCAGCGCCGGCGGTACGCCGCCCGGGTCCCCTCTTCCATGAGAGGATAGACGGCATCCCGGCGCAGCACCGCATCCACCGGATCGCTGCGTTCCAGAACCTCCGTCAGATCCAGCTCCGAAAGGCCCCGGAGGGCGGTGAACAGCCGGGCCGCCTCTGTCTCCCCTGCCCCCTGGGCCAGGCCATACAGAAGCGCCGCCCGCAGGGAGGCCCCTACCACCGCGGCCTCGCTTTCCGGCAGAAGCCCCTGCCGCCGGGCCCCGGAGAGAAAGAGCATCAGCCGCTGCTCGGTGATATCCCCGGCATTGACAAAGCGCCGGCAGAGCATCAGCACCGCCGCACCGCCCTCTCCCCGCTGAAGCCGGCCGGCTTTTCGGAAGGCTTCTTCGGCCAGCCCCGCCTCCCGGCGGGCCAGGTAAGCGTTGTCCGGATACCAGGCCGGGACCTCCGGCTCTTTGGCGATGTCCAGGATCTGCCGCAGCCAGCGGCGCACCCGGGCCGCTTCGCTGCGGCCGGAGATGCTTCCTTTGATTTTCAAGTCCTGTGCAGCCCGCTCGCCATAGGCGGCCAGGGCGTCTGTTCTGATCATATCCATAAAATGCATTCTGCCCCGGCAAAAGCAGGAATATTCCCCTTGACATTGGGGGATGTTTTGTGTATGATAGGCAAGCTGTAAAGTATTTTTCCTTAACAGGGGGCAAACGCATGGAAGATCAAACCTTTACCCGCTCCCTTTTGTTCGATTTCTATGGCGAACTTCTGACGGAAAAGCAGCGGGAATACTTCGATCTCCACTGGAACGAAGATTATTCTCTGGCCGAGATCGCCGAACTGGGCGGGCTGAGCCGCCAGGGCGTGTGGGATATTCTGCGCCGGGCGGAGGGCCTTTTGCAGCAATACGAGGAAAAAACCGGCCTGGTGCGCCGGCATCTGGACCGGGTGGCCGAGATCGCTGCCATCCGCCGGGAGCTGGAGGCGCTGCTGCCGGAAAATGAACAGACCCGGGCGATCCTCGCCCGCTTGGATGGATTGTCGTAATGGCTTTTGAAAGTTTATCCGATAAACTCAATAACGTATTCAAAAAGCTTCGGGGCAAGGGCCGCCTTTCCCAGGCCGATGTAAAAGAGGCCATGCGGGAGGTGCGTCTGGCTCTGCTGGAGGCGGACGTGAGCTACAAGGTCGTGAAGGACTTCGTGAAAACGGTGTCCGAAAAGGCCGTGGGCACGGAAGTCCTGGAAAGCCTCAGCCCCGCCCAGGCGGTCATCCGCATCGTCAATCAGGAACTCACCGCTCTCATGGGCGGACAGGCCGCCAAGCTCAACTACTCCTCCAAGACCCCCAGCGTGGTAATGCTGGTGGGCCTGCAGGGCGCGGGCAAGACCACCAACGGCGCCAAGCTTGCGGCCCTTGTGAAAAAACAGCAGAACAAGCGGCCCCTTCTTGCCGCCTGCGACGTATACCGCCCCGCCGCCATCAAGCAGCTGGAAACCGTGGGCGAACAGCTGGGTCTGCCCGTGTTCCAGATGGGCCAGTCCAACCCCGTGGACATTGCCAAGGCCGCTGTGGAGCATGCCCGCCGCCACGGAAATGATCTGATCTTCCTGGATACCG
>CAZSAX010000015.1:0-24865 GCA_964605075.1 uncultured Oscillospiraceae bacterium | reverse complement strand
ATCAAATCCGCCGACATCGGCGTGGGCATGGGCATCACCGGCACGGACGTGACCAAAAACGTGGCGGACATGGTCCTCACGGACGACAACTTCGCCACCATCGTCTCCGCCGTGGAGGAAGGCCGCCGCATCTATGACAACATCCGCAAGGCCATTCAGTTCCTTCTGTCCTCCAACCTCAGCGAGGTCATCAGCATCTTCGCCGCCACGCTTTTCGGCTTCACCATTCTGGAGCCCGCCCATCTCCTCTGGATCAACCTCATCACCGACACCTTCCCCGCGCTGGCGCTGGGCGCGGAACGGGCCGAGCCCGGCCTGATGCAGCGCCAGCCCCGCCGGGCAGACGCCGGCGTTTTCTCCGACGGTCTAGGCGTGGACGCCGTCTTCCAGGGCCTGATGCTCTCGGCCCTGACCCTGTTTTCCTACTTCCTGGGCCACGTCATGGAGTCCGGCCTCTGGGAGATCGCCAACTCCCCCGACGGCACCACCATGGCCTTCCTGACCCTCTCCATGGCGGAGATCGTCTACAGCCTCTGCCTGCGCAGCCAGCGGGGCAGCATCTTCTCGCTCCATTCCCGCAACAAGACCCTGGAGCTGGCCGCGGTCGCCTCTCTGGTCCTCACCACGCTGGTGATCGAAGTGCCGCCCCTCGCCGCCATCTTTGGCTTCGCCAGCATCCGCTGGGGCGAGTACGCCGCCGCCCTGGGCCTGGCCCTCGCTGTGTTCCCCCTGACAGAGCTTTACAAATGGATCCTGCGCAAAGGCAAATAAAAAGCGAAAGCGGAACCGTTCACCGGTTCCGCTTTCCTGCTTTGATCTGCTCGGCCGAAGTGAATTCGGCCGGCATAATCCTTGGAGCCCAAGGCTCCGCGGATTTACGCCCGCCCCCGGCGGGCGGCTCGCCCTACCCGGGCTTCGCAGGGCATGTCTTACTTCTTTGATATTGGATTTACACCCAATTAACAGAGAGAGTTGGTAGCTTCGGTCTCAATAATTAATCGCTTTCAAGGGCAGAAATCACATGGACTTTCACAGCCTTAGTCGCTATAGCCGCAAAACAGCGTTTCGCAAAGCCTTGCTGCCGCAGGGTTTTTACGCCTGGCGCTCCTTGCGCCGAAGAGTGAGGGAATCGGCGATCATGGCAATAAACTCCGAGTTCGTTGGTTTTCCCTTGATGGAATTGACCGTATAGCCGAAATACTTCTGCAGCGTTTCCAGATCGCCCCGGTCCCAGGCCACCTCGATGGCGTGGCGGATGGCCCGCTCGACACGGCTGGGCGTGGTCTGGAACTTCTTGGCCACGGCGGGATAAAGCACTTTGGTAACGGCGTTGATGGCGTCCATATCGCCCACGGTAATGACAATGGCCTCCCGGAGATACTGATAGCCCTTGATGTGGGCAGGCACGCCGATCTCGTGGATGACCTCCGTGACCACCGCCTCCAAACTGGGTTCCCGGGGTACGGATGCCAGGGGCAGGGCCTGTCCGGCCGCCGCCGGCGCCGCCGCTTCGCTCACTGCCTGACGCATGCGGCTCAGCAGCGCCGAAACATCCCAGGGCTTGGGCAGAAAGCAGTAAACGCCCATGCGGGCACAGTCGGACACCACCCGGTCGTTATAAAAGCCCGAGGACACGATGACCGCAGGCACATACTCTGCTGCTGTCAGCTTTTCCAGCATGCTCATGCCGTCCAGATTCGGCAGCACCAGATCCGTCAGCAGAAGATCCGGCCGGAGGCTCTCTGCCAGCACCAGCGCTTCCGCACCATCGCCGGTGCTTCCAACAACTTCCATATCCTCTTCATCCTCGATCAAATCACAGAGCAACCGGCGAAGATCTTCGCCCGGGTCCGCCAGAAGCACACGTATTTTGGTTTCCATAATTCTTCCTCCAGATATCGTATTCCGGGAGCCGTTCTCTGTCTGTCCTGCGTCCTCGTTTTGTTAACAATTACAATTTATCACAGCCACTTCCCCAACGCAACAAAAAGCTGCCTGTCCCGGGGGATTTTTTGTTGACATAATTCGACACTTTTCGACATTTCCCCAGAACGCCGTCGAAGCCTGTTTGACAGAGACAGCCCTGCCCCGCTATAATATATTCATTACGGCCTGCGGGCCGGCCGGGAGGTGCCCATGGCAAACATCATAGAGATCCGGGACTTTTCCGCGCCGGAGCTGGACGTCTACGCCCGGCGCACAGAAAACCAGCTGCGCTGCCGGGAGCATCCCGAACAGGCCCTTTTCATCGCCGAAAGCCCCAAGGTCATCCACCGGGCGCTGGACGCCGGCTTCGAGCCGGTTTCATTTCTGCTGGAGCCGGCCCACATCGAGGGCGCCGGGCGGGAGCTTCTGGCCCGCTGCGGCAACATCCCGGTCTATACCGCCCCCTTTGAGCTTCTCACCCGCCTCACCGGCTTCAAGCTCACCCGGGGCATGCTCTGCGCCATGCGCCGCCCGGCGCTGCCCCGCCCGGAGGCCATATGCCAAACAGCCCGGCGGGTAGTCCTTCTGGAAAACGTGATGAACCCCACCAATCTGGGCGCCATTTTCCGTTCCGCCGCCGCCCTGAACATGGACGCCGTACTTCTCACCCCCGCCTGCAGCGATCCCCTGTACCGCCGGGCCACCCGGGTGAGCATGGGCACGGTGTTTCAGCTGCCCTGGACCTACCTGGAGGAGCCGGATACCGCCGCGTCCCTGGCCCGGCTGAAAGCACTGGGCTTCCGCTCCGCCGCCATGGCGCTGAAAGAGGACTCGCTCCGGCTCCGGGATCCCCGGCTGCGGGAGGCAGAGAAGCTGGTCATCGTGCTCGGCACCGAAGGGGAGGGCCTGTCCGACCGCTGCCTGGCCGCCTGCGACTACACCGTCTGCATCCCCATGAGTCATGGGGTGGACTCCCTGAACGTGGCCGCCGCCAGCGCCGTAGCCTTCTGGGAGCTGGGGCAATGACCCCGCATCAATTTTACAAGCAGAATCCGGAGGTAATTCCCATGAAAAAATGGATAATCGTGCTTTTCACCCTTCTTTTGGCCTTCAGCCTGTCGCTGTCTGTTTTTGCCGCCGAGGACATTGCCGACGGCAGCCAGACAGAGGCGGCTGCCGCAGCCCAGAGCGCCGAGGCCGAAACCGTCGGCCAGAGCAGCTCCCTTGGCTCCGCCGGCACCATCGTCTGCGCCGTGGCCGGCGTGGCTGTCATCGCCCTGATGCTCCCTACCTTCAAGGAAAAGCGCCGCTGAGCTTCCGCGCCAGGGTCGCCAAGCCCCCGGCTTCCGTCCGGAAAGCTGGACCTGCCGCTCACGAGTGCTTGTCATTAGGGACAACCGTTTTTAAGCGCAAATCAATACTCCAGCAAAGTTCCATTTTTTAGCATATCTTGTACAGACACATCTGTTTTACTAATTTGGTTTGTCACAGTTTTCAAATATGTTATAAACACTAAAATATCCGATCTATCCATGCATAATGAAAGGTAGTTTGCAGTAAGTCCGCCATTCCAAAAAGACACTCTGAACTCGACATCGATATCAATAATCTCGCATCCAGGTTTAACATATGTATATCGAGAATTTTCCCTCAAATCTTTTTTGGGGTTAAGGATGAATTTAAAGTCAGGCTCTATAAATTCAACTTCTTTTTGTTCTGAAATTCTATCATCGATCAAATCTTCTAACAACGAAAGAATTTCTTCCACTTCGCAGGCAAGTAACAGTCCTCCGGATTGTGAATAATTAAGCCAGTTTTCTGACTGAATTGTCAATTCAACGCCGCACCATTCATCATCCCATTTTTCTGGGTTAGTTTTTTTATAACCACTGATCTTAAAATATAGCTTAATTCCATCAAGGTTTAATTTTAGCCACATACTCTCACCTCCGCAAACTTTGTCATTTATAGAATATCATATAATCGTAAAAAAGACAGGGGTACATTGCCCCTGCCTAATCATTCATCCCGCTGCTTCCAGCATATTTTCAATATAAATCCCATAACCCCGGGTCGGGTCGTCCACCAGAACATGGGTCACCGCACCGATCAGCTTTCCATCCTGGATGATGGGACTGCCGCTCATTCCCTGCACGATGCCGCCGGTCAGGCTCAGAAGCTCCGGATCCGTCACCCGGATGTTCAGCACCGGGCCGTTGGCGCCGGCGGCGCCCCGGCTGATCTGCACATCATATTCCTGCACCTCGTTCCCCGAGACGGTGGACCAGATCACCGCCGCCCCGGCATGGACCTCCGACTCCGCCGCCACCGGCAGGGCCTCGCCCAGCTCCGTCAGGGGCCGGTCCATCACGCCGAAGATGCCGCAGGGCGTATTGCGCTCAATGCTGCCCACGGCGCTGCCCATGTCAAAGCTGCCGGACAGCGCTCCCGGTGCGCCCACAGCCCCTCTTTTCACGTCCACGACCTGCGCCCGGCACACCGTACCGCTGCCCAGCGGCAGCAGAACGCCGGTTTCCGTGTCGTTCACGCCGTGACCCAGCGCCCCGTAGAGGCCGGTATCCGGGTCAACAAAGGTTACGGTACCCACACCGGCAATGCCGTCCCGCAGCCACAGGCCCAGACGACAGCCGCCGTCTGTGTGCTTCGCCGGCCGCACGGCCACATTCATCCGCCGGCCCTCCCTCTCCAGCGTGACCGTCACCGGCTCCTCGCCAAGCTCCGCCACCGCCGCGCTCAGCTCCGCCGCCGTGCGGGTGCTGCAGCCGTCAATGGCCACGATCAGGTCCCCGGCCCGGATCCCGGCGTCCCCGGCCGGACACACCGGCCCCTCCGCGGTCTCCACCGCCGGCGTATCCGCCACAAGAACCCCGTTTGTATTCATTTGTATGCCCACCACGGCGCCCACCGGGATAAGTTTTTCCGCCGCCCGGGCTGTCTGGGGCAGGGCCAGCCACAGCAGGATCAGCACCGCTGCCGCCGGCCGCCCCCTTATTTTTTTGTTCATAAAAATCGTCCTTCCTTTCCTCCGCCTCCTCATTATGCGGCGGCGGCCCGTCTTCAAACCCCGCAAAATTCATGCATGATTTCCACCGGGGCTCAAAGGCCCCGGAACGCAGTATTTTTTGAAAAAAAGCAAATTCTTCCGCTTTCTTTGGAAACGCCGAATCTCTTTTAGCTTGTCCCGGAGAAAAAGGAATAACGATGACAAATTTTTTATACAATAAAAAAGCGCCCGTCCGGGCGCTTTTTGTTTTGAATCGGATCAGCCGTTGCTGGCTTCGCCGGAAGCACTGCTTACCGCCGCCGCCTCGCCGATGGTCACGGTGGGGAACTCCGCCTCCGTCTCCAGGGGGTTGGGGGTGATGGTCACGGTGCAGTCCTCCGTGATGCCGGAGATGGTGACGGTCTCCGCGGTGGGATACTGGTTGGGCCCGCCCAGGGTGATGTTGGAATAGGTGATGGTGCCGCTGGTGGTGGTAACGCCGGCGCCTTCTTCACCTTCCGCCGGAGGGCCCATGTCCGCGGGCGCGGCGCAGGAGATCGTAAACACAAGATCTTCGCCGGCGGGCAGCTCATAGGTCTCGCCATGGGCAAAGGTGACCAGATAGCTGTCCTTGGCCTCCGCCGCAGGCGCCGCCGTTTCGATGCTGATGTTCACGGTGCAGGCGCACAGAGCCAGAAGCATCAGCGCCGCCAGGCACACAGCCAGGGTCTTTTTCATAGTCTTTTCCTCCTGTTTTTAAGATGGGGAAAACAAGGGAGGGCGATGCCCTCCCTTGTTTGGTTTATGGAATTAGTAGAGGCCGTTGGCAGCCACGAACTCGTCGTAAGTCATGGCAGCGCCGGTGACCAGCATGCCGTTGAAGATCATGTCGCCGGGGAAGACAGAGAAGTCCAGGCTGTCAATGCAGCCCAGGAACAGTTCATAGCTTTCATCGGTCATGGTCTCGTTAACGCTCTTCTCGTAGGCCAGCCAAGCCTTCAGATAAGCCTGGTAGTCGGCGTCGGAAGTGGCGCCGGCGGTACCGCCGTGGGCCTCATTGGCCTGAGAGGCAGACTGGGGAACGTCCGCAGGGGGTTCGCCGCTGGGCTCGCCGGAGGCTTCGCCTTCGGGGAGTTCGGGGGGAGTTTCGCCTTCGGCGGGAGCAGCTTCGGCAGCCGCGGGGGCAGCCGCTTCGGCGGCGGGGGCCTCGGTGGTCTCTTCCTTGGAGCCGCAGGCGCACAGGCTCAGGACCATCATCAGGGCCAGGAGCAGGGCAAGAATCTTCTTCATTTCAATTTCCTCCTAAAATTTTGTTGCGTTAAACAACTAACGTTATAGTTATATACCAAGCAGCCCAAAAAGTCAACTCACTTCCCGCACGCAAACCTCATACGGCCGCCGTTTTTCTTCCGTTCCGGGGCAGTTTCAAAACTTCCGGCCCGGCTCCGGGGGCGCTTGCGGCAGTCCGGAAACTGCGGGGACGGATCGGATTAAGGATCATATCCTTGTACCAATCCACACGGCACACTCCCGGTACACATTGTACCGAAAACCCGGTCCCAAATCAATATTCATCGTTTGTTCATAAACAATTATGCCTTTGTTCATCATCCGGGGGCATAATCATGCCATAGTTTAAGCACAAAACGATTTTTCATTTTCACTCCTCTCTCTTTCTTTTTCTATCCCTGGCAAAAAGCCGGACGCAAAAGCGTCCGGCTTTGCTTCTTTTCATCTGCTCGGGGGAAGTGAATTCCCCCGGCATCATCCTCGGAGGCCCTTGCCTCCTGCGGATGTACGCCCGCCCCCGGCGGGCGGCTTGCCCTGCCCGGGCTTCGCTGTGCCTTCGGCACACCCTTTTTCTATCCCCGGCAAAAAGCCGGACGCAAAAGCGTCCGGCTTTGCTTCTTTTCATCTGCTCGGGGGAAGTGAATTCCCCCGGCATCATCCTCGGAGGCCCTTGCCTCCTGCGGATGTACGCCCGCCCCCGGCGGGCGGCTTGCCCTGCCCGGGCTTCGCTGTGCCTTCGGCACACCCTTTTTCTATCCCTGGCAAAAAGCCGGACGCAAAAGCGTCCGGCTTTGTGTTTCCGCCGCTTGTAATCTTCCCCATCCTTTGCTATAATCCAGCCAAAGGCATATGCCCGGTTTCGCGCCGTTTAGAAATAGAAAAAGGAGGCGCATCATGCCCAAGATCGCCGTTTTGATCCCCTGCTACAACGAGTCCCAGACCGTGGCCAAAGTGGTGGCAGACTACAAAGCCGCCCTCCCGGAGGCGGATATTTACGTCTATGACAACAACTCCACCGACGGCACCGACGAGATCGCCCGGACCGCCGGCGCCATTGTGCGCTACGAGCGCCGCCAGGGAAAGGGCAACGTCATCCGCAGCATGTTCCGGGATATCGACGCCGACTGCTACCTCATGATCGACGGCGATGACACCTACCCCGCCGAATACGCCCGGGAAATGTGCGACAGCGTTTTGAAAAACGGCGCCGACATGGTGGTGGGCGACCGGCTTTCCTCCACCTACTTCACGGAAAACAAGCGCCTGTTCCATAACAGCGGCAACCGGGTGGTCCGGGAGCTGGTGAACCGCTTCTTCCAAGGCGACATCAAAGACATCATGACCGGCTACCGGGCTTTCTCGCCCCTGTTCGTCAAGAGCTTCCCGGTGCTGTCCAAGGGCTTTGAGATCGAAACGGAAATGACCATCCACGCCCTGGATAAAAACCTCTATATCACCAACGTCCCCGTGGCTTACCGGGACCGCCCGGAAGGCAGCGAGTCCAAGCTCAACACCGTTTCCGACGGCGTCAAGGTCATCAAAACCATTTTCCGCCTCTTTAAGGACTACCGCCCCCTGCCCTTCTTCGGCCTGATCGCCGCCATTCTCGTGCTGCTGGCCACCGGCTTTTTTATCCCGGTTCTGACGGAATACATCCGAACCGGCCTTGTCACCCGCTTCCCCACGCTGTTTGTATGCTGCTTTGTGGCGCTGGCCGGCCTTCTGTCCCTGGCCTGCGGCCTGATCCTGGACACCGAAACCAAGGCCGCCCGGCAGCAGTTTGAACTCAACCTCAACATCATCCGCAAGCTGTTTGATCTCTGATCCCAAAGGCGCTCCGACCCCGGGGCGCCTTTTTAAAGGAGTGCCTATGACCTTTTATATTGCCGATGCCTTCACCCCGCACGCTTTCGGCGGCAACCCGGCCGGCGTGGCTCTGGTGGATGCGTTTCCGCCGGAGGATTTCATGCGAAAACTGGACGCCGAGCTGCATTTCTCCGAGACCGCTTTTGTTAAGCGCCTCGGCCCGGAGCGCTTCCACATCCGCTACTTCACCCCCACCGAAGAGGTGGCCCTCTGCGGCCACGCCACCATCGCCGCCTTTTCCTGCCTGCGGGACGATGGCGTGATCCCGCCGGGGGACTACATCCTGCAAAGCCTTTCCGGGACGCTGAATATAAGCGTAAGGCCGGACAGCGTTTTTATGGACATGGCCCCGCCCCGCCTTCTGGGCGAGTTTTCCCCGGAAGAGCAGACCCGGCTTTACGCCGCCTGCGGTCTGAGCCCCGAGGCCCGGCCCAAGGGCCTGACACCCGCCATCGTTTCCACGGGCCTTGCAGACATCATGCTGCCGGTGAAAAACGCAGCCATCCTCAACGGCATCCGCCCCGATTTTGCCGCCATGACGGAGCTCTCCCGGGCTCACAACATTCTCAGCTTTCATGTTTTCTGCCCCGGAGAAGGGGATGAGCTGGCCCGCTGCCGGGACTTTGCCCCGGTCTGCGGCATCCCGGAAGAGGCCGCCACCGGCACCGCCAACGGCGCGCTGACCTACTATCTCTTCCTCCGGGGCCTGGCCGCCCCGGACCGGATACACCGCATCCTGCAGGGGGAGGCCATGGGCCGCCCCTCCGAGATCCTCACCACTATCTCCTCCGACCGGACAGTGCGGGTGGGCGGCGGCGCCGTAACGCTGATGAAAGGTGAGCTTTCCGTGCCCCGGCACGGAGAGCCCGATGTTTATGGACCGTAAAACCATCCTGTCTCTGATTTATGAAAAACCGGAAACGCCCTATCGTTTCCGCATCGGCGCCCGGGTCATCAAAACCGTGGCTGCCGCCTTCCTCTGCGCCGCCATCGGCCACTTCCGGGGCGAGCCCACCTTTTTCTCCATGATCGCCGCGGTCATCTGCATGCAGAACACTGCCGAAAAGACCCTGAACACAGCCGTGAACCGCACCGCGGGCACCCTCATTGGCGGCGTTTGCGGCGTTGGGATTCTGTATCTGGCCAAATTCACCGGGCTCCAGCGGTACATGCTGGCCTATTACGCGCTGGTCTGCCTGATGCTCATCCCGCTGATCGAGTCCACCCTGGCCATCAACAAGCCCTCCGCCGCCACCATCACCTGCGCGGCCTTTCTGAGCGTCACCATCTACCACCTCACCGACGCCAGCCCCATGAGCTATGCGCTGAACCGTATTCTGGACACCATGCTGGGCATCCTTGCGGCCCTAGTGATCAACCTGGCCTTCCCCATCCGAAATCCGGAGCCATCGCCGGTCCCGGCGCCCGCGCCGGAAGTCCCGGAAGACGCGGAAACAAAATAAGAAAACGGCACTTGCTCGTGCCGTTTTCTTATTCGTTTTCCCCGGTCGTCAGCCCCGACAACCAGGCTTTCAGCCGATTCCAGGGATTTTCGGATTCCACCGGCTCATAGCCCCAGGCGCCCCAACCGCTGATGCCCGAATCCTGCACCTCCACAAACAGCTGATCCTGAAGCGCCGACTGGGTATAGACCAGCCGCCCCTCCCGGACGTCAATGCCGCAGAGATAGCCGGCCTCTTTGTCCTCCGGCTCAAACTCCACCCGCAGGCTGCCGCCCTCCAGATCCACGGAGCAGATGGCCTCCGGCGTGTTGAACCAGAGCCGGCCCCGCATGAGCACAAGGCCCGTGGCCAGCGCCGGGCTGCCGTCCAGCTCATAAAAGCCCGGCCACACATCCTCCCGGTCAAACAGGATCTCCGTCTGCCAGTCGTCCCGCCGGCAGCGGACAAGCTGGAAATCCCCGTTCAGATAATAGGCATAGTCTCCGTCAAAGATCACCCGGCTCACCGCTTCCCGCCAGGGCGCGGCCTCGTAGATGCCGCCCGCGGCCAGGACCGTGCTGTCGCCGCCGTAATGCCCCACCTGCTGCTCCGTGGCCGAGGTGAAGAAAAAGTGGCGGTGATTGACAAAGCCGATACGCTCATAGTGGTTGTCGTCCCAGGTGGGATCCACGCAGTAATAGGAGCCGTCCAGCTCCACCAGCGCCCAGGCATGCTCCAGGGCGGCGCTGAAGCTGTATTCACAGGCAAAGCCCAGCGACTCCGCCAGAGCCACAAAGGCCCGGGTGTAGCCCCGGCAGGCCGCCTGATGATCCACCAGCACGCCATAGACCATGTCCCGGTACAGCGTGGCATTATAGCGGCAGTTCAGAACGATCCAGTCGTGGAGGACCGTAGCCTTTTCGCCGTCGGTCATATCCTCCTCGATCATAAGCTCCAGCACCGCCTGTATTGCGGCCTGCTGGGCCAGCTCCTGCTCTTCGTTCAGGGGCGTATACAGTCCCTGGGCATCCACCGATGCGGCTGCGGCCCCACCTGTCAGCAGAAGCAGCGCCAAAAGAAAACTGAGAAAACGCTTCATTCTTCCCCCATCTCTCCCCGGGCCCACAGGTCTCCCTGTCCAGCCGGTATTTCCCCAATGGATAACACAGCCCGCCAGAATAAAGATCCGCGGGACCCGGACCATGGCCGGCTGCAGGATGCCCTTGCCGCCGGCGCCGCCAAGGCGCTTGTTCCGCCGCCGCTGCGCCGCGCATGGGCCGCCCGCCCGGCTTCAGCATAGCACATCCCCCGTCAAGCTTCAAACATTTATTGAAAATCCGGGCCTGCCCATGTAAAATAGAGAAAAAGGAGGCGCCGCCATGTTCACCATCGCCCAAGCCGCCCGGCTTCTGCAGGGCGCGGATCATATCCTCATCGTCTGCCACATCCGCCCGGACGGGGATGCGGCGGGCTCCGCCGGTGCCTTGTGCCGGGGTCTGCGGGCCCTGGGGAAAACCGCTTACGTGGCCCCTCACCCGACGGTCATGGCCCGCTTTGAAAAATACATTGCGCCTTTTTACGCCCCGGCGGATTTTGCGCCGGATTTTATCACCACGGTGGACACCCCCGGCCCCGGTCAGTATCCCCCGGGCCTGCAGCATCTGGCGGAAAAAACCGACCTTGCCATTGACCACCACGGCAGCAATGCCCGTTACGCCCGCTTCAGTTACATTGAGCCCGATTCCGCCTCCTGCGGGGAGCTGATATACATGCTGCTGGAGGCGCTGGGGCTTTCCCCGGATGCCGCCATGGCCGAAGCCCTTTACTGCGCCATCAGCACCGATACCGGCTGCTTCCGCAGCCGGGGCACCACCGGACGCTGCATGGCCATCGCCGCCGGACTCCGGGAGATCCCCGGCTTTGACGCCTACGAACTCAGCCACCGGCTGTTTGATGTGAAAAGCCCGGCCCGCCTGCGGCTGGAGGCCGCCATCTACGCCGCCATGGAATACCCCACCCCGGAGATCAGCACCGTCATCGTTACCAGACAGATGCTCCAAAGCTGCGGCGTGGTGGAGAACGATCTGGACAAGATCTCCCTTCTCACCACCGCGGCGGAAGGCGTGCGCTTCGGGCTGATGCTCCGGGAGCTGGAAGAGAATGAGTGGAAGATCTCCGTGCGCACCGACGGCAGCGTGCACGCCGGCTCCGTGGCCGGCGTCTTTCCCGGCGGAGGCGGCCACCCCGACTCCGGCGGTTCCACCGCCAGAGGCCCCGCCGGAGACATTCTTCGCCTCCTTCTGGGGGCGCTGACAAAGCAGCTTTCTGCCTGAACGGCAAAAAACACAAAATTTTTTCATATTTCTCCTTGACTATAAGGTTACATTATGGTTTAAGATAAGACTGCCAACGGAGGGGGAGCTTCTCCCCATCCTTTATATTGCCGCCGGTCATCGTCCCCGCTTATGGGCCATACCTTTCTCCTTTTGATGTGTTCTCTGATTCAATGCGGTTCCTTTCCGATTTCCTGCGCCGCGGGGACGATGGTTTTAATAACAAAGGGCACAGTATAGCTGTGCCCTTTTTGTGTTTTCGGAGGAAAAAACGGCTTGTTCTTGAATAAACTGTGAACATGTGATATAGTTGCAGTCACCGAAAGGTAAATTATTTTGGAGGAACTGAAAATGAAGAAAATCCTTGCTCTGCTCCTGGCCCTGATGATGGTCCTGGCCCTGTGCGCCTGCGGCGCCAAGGAAGAGGCCCCCGCCGAGGCCCCCGCGGCCGAAGCCGCCCCCGCTGTGGAGGCTGCTCCCGCGGCCGAAGCCGCTCCTGCTGCCGGCGACAGCTACACCGTCACCTTCTCCACCGGTGAGACCTTCGAAGTCGCCGCCGGCGAAGACTTTGTGTTCTTCTTCCAGTGCGACGCTCCCGGCGACATGGGCGCTCCCGCGGATGGCGAGGAAGGCGCCGGCATCACCGCTTCCGAAGGCACCGTGACCTACTCCAACGTGGGCGTGGGCGGCCCCTACAGCTACCCCACCTCTGAAAAGGTCACCATCTCCGGCATCACCGGCGACATCACCGTCACCGTGACCGAGTCCGCCACCAGCATGGACGCCACCTACACCATCTACACCGACGCCGCCGACATCGACGCCGCCATCGCCAACGCGGAAGCCATGGCCGCCCAAATGGCCGCCAACCCCATCGAAGGCTCCGGCGAACCCACCGAGGAGCCCCCTGCGGAATAATCCCCGGACAACAAAAAATCCCGTCCTTCCGGACGGGATTTTTCAGCTTGGATCTGCTCGGCCGAAATGAATTCGGCCGGCATAATCCTTGGGGCCCAAGGCCCCCCGGATTTACGCCCGGCCCCGCCGGGCGGCTCGCCCTGCACGGGCTTCGCTGCGTTTCGCCTGCTTCTTTGGCGGTTTCAAAAAATCCCGTCCTTCCGGACGGGATTTTTCAGCTTGGATCTGCTCGGCCGAAATGAATTCGGCCGGCATAATCCTTGGGGCCCAAGGCCCCCCGGATTTACGCCCGGCCCCGCCGGGCGGCTCGCCCTGCACGGGCTTCGCTGCGTTTCGCCTGCTTCTTTGGCGGTTTCAAAAAATCCCGTCCTTCCGGACGGGATTTTTCTTTTTCAGTTTTCTTCCGCTTCCTCCAGCAGCCGCAGGCCGGCCACCGCGCTCACCGGCAGCGAAAAACAGATGGCGCCGGCGGCAGAGCCCGGGCCGGTGTCTTTCAGCACCGCCTGCATGATGGCGGACTTTTCGGCGCTTTTGGCCACAATGAGAATCATTTCTTTCTCCTCGGCCAGGGAAACGCCGAAGAATTTTTCCGCTTTCTTGGCACCGGTGCCCTTGGCGTGCAGCACCGTGCCGCCCCCGGCGCCGGCCTGGCGGGCCGCGTCCATGATGGGCTCGGAATAGCCGTCGTTGGAAATGATGACGATCAGCTCATGCTTCGGGTCCAGCTCCGGCAGGGCTTTGTCGGGGCTTTGATTGTCGGTCAGATAGGCCAAGGTCTTTCCTCCTCCCACGCTTTTGATCGGAACGGCGGCCATGATGCCGTTGCCGGGAATATCCAGATACAGCCGGTGCCGGGCACTGCGGATGAGGCTGCGGGTGGCTTCGCTCCCGGCCACCGTGCAGGCCAGCACCTTTTCCGTGTCGGCCAGACCGTAAAGGTCCAGGATGCTTTTGGTGGCCGTTCCCCGGCCCAGCATGCCCAGGGTCATGGGTAAACCGTGCTCTTCATAAATGGAGGCTATGCCGGCGGCATGCCGCCGGTCCACAATGGACAAAACGAAATTCAGCACCATATCAGGCCACCTCCCACAGTTCGATGACGGACAGGTCGTCGTACGCCGGCGCCGGCGTCTCCGCCGTCTGGCCGCGGGTACGGATGACATAGACCAGACCCATGATCTGCACGGTGATCAGCGGCATCATGGCCACCAGGGCCACCAGACCGAAGGCGTCCGTGAGCACGTTGCCTCCCAGGGCCGCGCTGGCGCCGGTGGCCAGGGGCAGCAGGAAGGTAGCCGTCATGGGGCCGGAGGCCACGCCGCCGGAGTCAAAGGCGATCGCCGTGAACATAGGCGGCACAAAAAAGCTGAGGACCAGCGCCACGGCATAGCCGGGCAGCAGGAAATACAGAATGGGGATGCCGGTAAGCACCCGCAGCATGGCAAGTCCCACGGACAGCGCGATGGCGACGGAAAGGCTCACACCCATAGCGCCGGCACTCACCGCACCGGAGGATACCTCCTCCACCTGCTTGTTCAGCACATGCACCGCGGGCTCGGCCTTGATGATAAACCAGCCCATAAGCATGCCCAGCGGGATCAGAAGCCACTTGGTCCAGCCCTGCGCAAGCTGCGCACCCAGCTCACTGCCCAGGGGCGAAAACCCAACATTGACGCCGGCCAGGAACAGCACCAGACCAACGTAGGTGAAGCCCAGGCCAATGGTAATGCGCAGCAGCGCGCGCTTTTCCAGCTTCAGCGCCACGGCCTGGAAAATGTAGAAAAAGACCGCGATGGGCGCCAGGGCCATAAAGACCTCCCAGAGGTAATGGGGGATGGCCGCCAGATACCCGCGGCCCAGGTCGACCGTGGAACCGTAGCTCTCCGTGACCGCCGCCGCGATGTCGCTGGCTTCCCCGGGATAGACAAAGCCCAGGATCAGAACCGCCAGAATGGGCCCGATGGAGCAAAGGGCCACCAGACCGAAGCTGTCCGCCGTGGCGTCCCGGTCGCTGCGGATGGCGGAAACGCCAAGGCCCAGCGCCATGATAAAGGGCACCGTCATGGGCCCCGTGGTCACGCCGCCGGAGTCAAAGGCCACGCTGAGATAGTCCGGGTCGGACAAAAAGGCCAGCAGGAACACCACCGCATAAAACACCAGCAGCAGCCAGCGCAGGGGAACGCCCAGCAGTATGCGCAGGAAAGACACCAGAAGAAACAGGCCGACCCCCGCCGCCACGGTGAGAATGAGAACATTGGTGTTGATGTGGGGCACATTGGCCGCCAGCACCTGCAGATCCGGCTCTGAGATCGTGATGGCCACGCCCAGCACAAAGGCCAGGACCAGGATCAGGCCCAGCCGCCGGGTCTTGGTGAGCCGGGCGCCAATCAGCCGGCCGATGGGCTCCATGGCGGTCTCCGCACCCACGGTGAAAAGCCCCATACCCACGACCAGCATCACGGCTCCCAGCAAAAACGAGAGCATTCGATCGGTGCCCACCGGCACCACCAGCAGACACAGGATCAGAACAATGGCCAGGATGGGCAGCACGGAGGCGATGGACTCCATGAGCTTGTCTTTCAGTATGCTTTTGTCCCGCATGCCGCACCTCCTTTTCCAGACTTAGATTATTCTACCATAGGACGCCCCGGAAACGCAAATGTTCCCGGGTCATCTTTATTTTATCCACCCCGGATAAACTGAACAAAAACGCCCCCGGCCAGCCGGAGGCGTTCCTTGCCGCTTAATATTTGAAAAAGCCTTCGCCGGTCTTGCGGCCCAGCTTGCCCGCCCGGACCATCTTGCGCAGCAGATAGCAGGCCCGGAACTTGTCATCGTGGGTCTCGTTGTACATCACGTCCATGATATACAGCACCACATCGATGCCCACCAGATCCGCCAGATGCAGGGGCCCCATGGGATGATTGGCGCCCAGCTGCATGGCCTTGTCGATATCCTCCGCGCTGGAAACGCCCTCCGCCAGCAGAAAAGCCGCTTCGTTCATCATGGGGGTAAGGATGCGGTTGACCACAAAGCCGGGGCTGTCCTGAACTTCGATGGGATCCTTGCCGATGGCCACACTCAGATCGTACACCGCCCGGAAGCATTCGTCGGTGGTGGTGAGGCTGCGGGTGATCTCGATGAGCTTCATCACCGTGGCGGGATTGAAGAAGTGCATGCCGATGAAGCGGTCGGGGCGGCCGGAGGCCACCGCCATTTCGGTGATGGAGATGGAGCTGGTGTTGGAGCAGAAGATGCATTCCGGCTTGCAGACGGCGTCCAGCTCCTGGAACACGGCCTTTTTCAGGTCAAAGCGCTCGATGATGGCTTCCAGGACCAGATCCGCGTCCTTCGCCGGCTCCATGGGCACGGTGTAGGAAATGCGGCCCAGCACCCCGTCCGCCTCGTCCCGGGTCATTTTGCCCTTGGCGACGAGCTTGGCGATGTTGGCATCCATTTTGGCTTTGGCGTTGGCGATGATGGCGTCGTTGATGTCCCGGACGATAACGGTCATGCCGGCTTTGGCAAAAACCTGGGCAATGTCCAGGCCCATGGTGCCGGCGCCCACAACAAAGATGTTTTTCATGGTCAGTACTCCTCTCGCATTCCTCAGCTGTTTTTGAAGGTGTAGGGCTTTTTATCCAAAAAGGCCTGCATGGCGTTTTTCTGGTCCTCAGAGGAGAAGCAGATGCCGAAGGCCTCGGCCTCAAAGGAGGTGCCGGTGTACATATCGGTGTAAAGGCAGCGGTGGAGGCTGATCTTTGCCTGGCGCACGGCCAGCTGGCCCTTGGAGGCAATGGTCTTGGCCATTTCCATAGCCTTGGGCAGCAGTTCCTCCTGGGGATAGACCTCGTTGACCAGGCCCCAGTCCCGGGCGGTGTAGGCATCGATGAAGCGGCCGGTGAAGATCATTTCCGCAGCCCGGGCGTTGCCGATGATCCGGGGCAGGCGCTGGGTGCCGCCGAAGCCGGGAGTAATGCCCAGGCTCACCTCGGTCTGGGCAAAGACCGCCTGCTCGCTGGCCAGGCGGATATCGCAGCACATGGCAAGCTCGCAGCCGCCGCCGATGGCAAAGCCGTTGATGGCGGCAATGAAAGGCTTGGCGGAGTTCTCCAGGCGCAGAAAGACACTGTTGGAATTGTAGCTGAAGCGTTTGGCCTCCGTGGCGCTCATGTGCTGCATCTCGGCAATGTCCGCACCGGACACAAAGCTGCGCCCCGCGCCGGTGACCACGCTGAGATAAATATCGTCATCCTCTTCCACCCGGCGGATCACATCCTCCAGCTCTTCGATCATTGCGGTGTTGAAGGCGTTCAGGTTTTCCGGCCGGTCCAGGGTAATAAGGGCAATATGATCCTGCGTTTCCAAACGGATAGGCATAAAAACGATCCTCCAGGGGCAAAGTACGGCCAGGCCGCCATTTTTATTTTATCGTCCCGCTGCCCCTTCGTCAAGAGCGAAGAAGAAAAGGAAAACTTTCCTATTGACAAAGCGGCACAGGGATGTTATACTAACAGTCCCAAGAGATGCCGCGGAGTGGAGCAGTCCGGTAGCTCGTCGGGCTCATAACCCGAAGGTCGTGGGTTCAAATCCCTCCTCCGCAACCATAAACCCGAACACAGCCGTGTTCGGGTTTTTTCTTTTTCCCATCCATTTCCCCCGGAAGCCGCGGCCTTTTATAAAAAGATGGGAGCGGCGCAGGAGAGCCTTGTCCCCTCGGTCATCGACCGCCGCCCCATCCCCAAGTTCCGCTACGATATTCAAGAAAGCTAAAAAGGATGCCGGATGGCATCCTTTTTTCTTTCAGGCCGCCACGGGCGGCGTTCGTTTTTTCCATTTGCCGCTGAGAAGGTAGGGAAACATGACCACAAAGAAGGTGGAGCCTGCCAGGGCGCCGCCCATCCAGAAGCCCTGCACACCCATGCCGAAAACCTGACCCAACAGCAAGCTCAGGCCAATGCGCATCACAACCCCGTCCAGGATGCCCAGGATGAAGTTCATGGACACAAAGCCCATGCCGTTGCAAAGAGCCATGGCCGGCCCCCGCAGCGCCCAGCCAAAGAAGTTCACCACCGCCACAGGCACATAGCTGCGGCTCATGGCCAGCACCTCCGGGTCGTTGTCGAACAGGGAAAACACCTGCTCCGGCCACAGCGCGATGATCACCGATAAAAGCGCCGCAAAGGCGCAGCCGATGATATAAGAGTCAAACTGCACCTTCTTCACCCGGTCAAACTTCCGGGCGGCAAAGTTCTGGCCCACGATGGTGCCGCCGGAATGACTGAGCGCCAGAGTGACCACGCTGACCACCATGGAGAGTTTGGAGCCCACGCCAGTCACCGCCGAGACCACCACACCATACTGGTTGATATAGCTGGAGACAAACAGGGTAGATATGCTGATGGCGCTGCTCTGCAAAACCATGGGAACGCCCAGCTTTATCAACATGGCAAAGATCTTCTTTTCCGGCCGGAAACTGGCCGCTTTGAACTCGAAGCCAAAATCCGCCCGCCGCCGGTACAGAAACACCGCGCAGCTGACAAAGCTCACCCCCTGGGCAATCACCGTAGCCAGCGCCGCGCCGAAGGCCCCCATACCCGCCGACACAAACCAGATATCCAGAACAACATTCAGAACCGCGGCAACGCCCACAAAGATCATGGGATGCCTGGAATCCCCCATCCCCCGCAGCACCGAGCCCACCAGAAGATAGCCGCACATGAACACGCAGCCCGCCGTGCAGCAGTTGGTATAGGCCAGACAGTCCGCCCAGGCCTCCGCCGGCACGTTCAGCCAGCGCAGAAACAAGGGATTGAAGCCAAGCCCCACCGCCGTGATCAGCAGCGCCACACCCAGAACCATGGAAAACATGGCCCCCACGGTTTTAGCCATGGACTGTCGGTCCCGCAGGCCGATGTACTGGCTGATCATGATCTGCCCGGCGTTGCACAGGCCCATGGTAATGAAGGTGTAAAAATGGATCAGCTCGCCGCCGATGGACACCGCCGAAAGGCCCGCAGCGCCCACATACTGCCCCACCACCACCATATCCACCATGTTATAGGCGGTCTGGAACAGGTTGGACAGCATAAACGGCCCGGCGAAGGCCAGAAGCTGCCGGGTCAGCGGGCCGGAGGTATAATCCACAACCAGACTCTTTTTACTCATCCAGCCTCTCCTTTCCCTCCGGGGCGCTGCGCTGCACGCCGTAAATGCCGATCAGGATCACAAAGCTGGCCAGAACACTGATCCAGGAAAACTTTTCATGCAGAAATACGATCCCGGCAAAAATGGACACCACCGTGACCATATTGGTGCCGATGGCCACCTGGTTGGCCGGCGCATCCGCCAGCGCCTGATTCAAAAGCAGATAGCACACCACGCTGGCCACGCAGGACAAAAAGGCCATGCTCAGCCAGTAGCGCCCGCTGGCAAAGGGGGCCACCAGCTGCACCGGGTCTGCCCGATGCTCCCAGATGGCCAGGCCCCAGAAAGACACCGCCCCCATGACAAAGCTGGCAAAGCTGCGCTCAAAGGCGGAAAACTCTTCCGAAAGCTTCCGGGTGAGGATGGTGAACACCACCGAGCTCATCACCGCCAGCAGCAGGCAAAGGATCCCCGGCAGCGTGACATTGCCGCTGCGGGAGCCCTGCAGCGCCACCACGATCACCCCGGCGATGGACACCACCGACCACAGCACCTGCCGCCCGGTGGGGATCTCTTTCAGAAACAGCGCCGATGCCGGCAGGACAAACAGGGGGATGGTCGCGATCATCACGCCGGAAAAGGCGGTGGTGGTGAGCAGGATGCCATAGGACTCGCCCAGAAAATACAGCACCGGCTCAAACAGGCCCATCACCAGCAAAAGCCCCAGCCGCTTGCCCCGAAAATCGATGGTTTCCACCTTCAGCGCCACCAGAAGCAGCATCAGGAGCACCGCCAGACTGAAGCGGTGGGCCAGCATGACAAAGGGCGTGGCCATCTCCATGGCCAGGCTGGAGAACATGAACGAAAAGCCCCACAGAACGTAGGCCACGAAGGCCATGATGGAGGCACGTATTTGTTTGTCTTTCTTTATCTTCATAATATTTTTATTATATACGCGCCGTTGCGCCTTCGCAAGCTATTTCCTCAGCGCCGGATGCGCACCGTGACCGTAAGCTCCTGCTCCGTTTCCTTTTTCTGCACCCCCACGGCCACGCCGCCCTGGCGCATCAGCTCCACGGAATGCTGCAGGCTGTTGAGAAAGACCCGCACATCCTTCAGCACAAACAGCGTCCGCCGCTCCTGCCCCGCTTCCTCCTCCGCCCGGCGCAGGAGCCGGTCCACATACTGTTCTGTCTGGGCCACACTCATCCCTCTGGCCACCACCGCCTCCAGCGCTTCCCGCCGCTGCCCGTTCTCCGGCAGCCGCAGAAGAGCCCGGCCATGACGCTCGCTGAGCCCCGCCTCCCGCAGCCCCTCCAGCACATCCGGCGGCAGCTTCAGAAGCCGCAGCTTGTTGGCAATGGCGGAGGGACTTTTCCCCAGCCGGCGGGCCGCCTCCTCCTGGCTGAGAGCAAAGTTCTGGATCAGCCGCTGGATGCCCCGGGCCTGCTCCACAAAGTCCAGATCCTGCCGCTGGAGATTTTCCACCAGCGCCAGGACCCCGGAATCCGCCTCGTCCACATCCAGCACCAGACAGGGGACTTCCTCCAGCCCGGCGATCCGGGCCGCCCGCAGCCGCCGCTCCCCCGCCACCAGCTCATAGCGCCCGCCCCACCGGCGCACCGCCAGCGGCTGCAGCACCCCATAGCGGCCGATGCTGTCCGCCAGTTCCCGCAGAGCCTCCCGGTCAAAGACCCGCCGGGGCTGCATGGGGCTGGGGGCAATGTCATAGACTTTTATCATGCACACGGCCTCGGTCCGGCTGCTGTTTTTCACCGTCAGCATAGAAAAATCCCCTCCTCCGGCACCATCATACAGGCTTTTTCCGGAAAAGGAGGCCGAAATATGTAAGGGGCCCCATCGGGCCCCCGGACAAATCCAAGCGTTACGCCTCTTCGTTGGCCTCGTCCCGCTCCCGGAACAGCAGGCTGATGCACCACAGGGCGCTCAGACCCACCAGCGTGTAGATCACGCGGGAAACGGTGGCCGTCTGGCCGCCGAACATCCAGGCAACGATGTCAAAGCCGAACAGACCCACGCTGCCCCAGTTGATACCGCCGATCACGGTCAGTATCAGGGCGATTCTGTCTATAACCATAAAGAAACCCCTTTTGAAGATGTCGGCTCTATTGTTTGCAGGATCGCGGTTTCTATTCACTTTTTTTCATAAAAAATGCCCTGTCCGGCCGGACAGGGCGTTTTATCGTTTTCAGGGCAGGATCTTGCCCACGTACTGAATGGTCTCGCTGCCGTCGGTGCGGCGCAGGGTGGTAACATAGAAGCCGTAGTCATTGTACAGCAGTTCGCCGTCCTCCGCTTCCTCTTCCAGGCAGCTGTTGCTGTAGCCGATGCTGTCGGGCTCGCCGATGGCGGCGTACAGTTCATCCAGGCCGCGGCCCATGCAGTCTTCCGCCAGGGCAAGCATTTCTTCGTTGACCGCCGGGCCTTCTTCCTCTTCCGCCACCGGCGCCACCACCACATTGCTGGCGGAGTCCATGGCCGCGGTATCCTGGCCCAGTTCTTCCACATTGGTGGCCGATTCCGCCACCACAGCCTCTTCGGCCGCCGCCGGCGCTTCTTCCTTGGCGCCGCAGGCGCACAGGCACAGAGTCATCAGCACCGCCAGCAGCAGGGCAAGCATCTTGTTCATGGGTTTTCTTCCTCCGTTTTTATCTTTATAATATCTTTTGATAATGGTATTTTGAATGATCGGTCCGTATTCTATCACGCGGCAAGGGATTTGTCTACGCCATACGATCCAAAACGGCCCGGAACCAGTCCGGCAGCTCCGTCCACAGTTCGATCTTTTCGCCGCTGGCCGGGTGAATGAATGTCAGACCCCGGGCGTGCAGGCACTGTGTGGAAAGCCCCTTGTCCTTTTTGCCGCCGTACACCGTGTCCCCCAGCAGGGGATGACCCTTGTGGGCCATGTGCACCCGGATCTGGTGGGTGCGCCCGGTCTCCAGATGGCAGCGGACCAGGGAATAGCCCCGAAAACGCTGCTGCATCTCCCAGTGGGTCACCGCCTCCCGGGCGTTTTTTTTCGTGACCGCCATGCGCTTGCGGTCTTTGGGATCCCGGCCGATGGGGGCCGAGATGGTGCCGGATTCCTCCCGGAACGCACCGTGGATCACGCAGTCATAGATCCGGGACAGGCTCCGGTCCTTCAGCTGGGCGGACAGGGCCTCATGGGCGCGGTCGTTCTTGGCAGCGATGATCAGCCCCGAAGTATCCTTGTCCAGCCGGTGCACGATGCCCGGACGCATCACGCCGCCGATGCCGGACAGGCTGTCCCCGCAGTGGGCCAGCAGGGCGTTGACCAGCGTGCCGTCGGCATGGCCCGGCGCGGGATGAACCACCAGGCCCCGGGGTTTGTTGATGACGATGAGATGCTCATCCTCAAACACCACCTCCAGCGGGATCGCCTGGGCCACCGCCTCCATGGGCTTTGTTTCCGGGATGTGCAGCGTCAGCCGCTCCCCGGCCCGGGGCTTGTAGTTCTTCGCCGCCGGTTTGTCCCCGGCAAAGACCAACCCAGCCTCCAGAAGCCGGGCTGCCGCGCTGCGGCTCAGCCCGGTCTCCGGCAAACGCGCAAGGAGAGCGTCGATGCGCTCGCCGCCCTCCTGCACCAGGATCTCCATGGTGTTGGATCCAATGTTATCCATGGAGCCCTCAGTTATCGCCAAACTCGGCCAGGATATCATCCAGAGAGAATTCCGGGATGTCGCCGCCGAAGTCCAGCTCTTTTTCTTCCGACGCAGCGGGCTCTTCCGCCGCCGGGACTTCCTCCTTGACCTCTTCCGCCGGGCTCAGATCGCCGATCTCCCAGGCCGCAAAGGGGTTGTCCGGATCCTGCGGCGCGAATTCTTCTTCCACGGTCTTGTGCTCGCCCCGCTTGGGAATGGCGTCATAAGAAGCCTGGCTGCGCACGGAGGAACGCATAACGGGAGCCTGCTCCTCATCGTCGTCCTCCTCCACCCGGCGCCGCCGGGCGCTGCGCTCCCGGATCCGGCCGCCGCTGCTCCGCGCTTCCCGCACCTCTTCCGGTTCTTTGTGGAAGATGATGTAGACGCACAGCAGTATCCCGGCCACCGTGATGAAAATGTCGGCCACATTGAACACGGCAAAGGTCATGAACTCCAGCTCGAACATATCGATCACATAGCCGTACAGGGCCCGGTCCAGGCCGTTGCCGATGGCGCCGGCCATTACCAGCACCGCCGCCCACTGGCCCAGCCGGCCGGTGAGGATCTCCTGGGTGATCAGAACGATCACCAGGATCACGAACGCCACAGTCACGCCCACCAGCAGCCAGCGGGCATTTTCCAGAATGTTGAAGGCCGCGCCGTAGTTGTGGTAGTTGGTCATGTGGACCACACCGGGGATCAGGTCCACGCATTCCGCACCCACCGCCTCCAGCGGGATGTTTTTCGTCACCCAGAATTTCAGCAGCTGATCCAGGATCAGCACGATGACGGTTACGATGGCAAAGCTCATGCAGCCACCTCCTGTTTTTTTATTTCAGCGCGTCGGCGCAGCGGGCGCACAGCTCGGGATGCTCCGGGTCGCTGCCCACGCTCTGGCTGTGGGTCCAGCAGCGGACGCACTTGGGCGCCTGGGAAGGGCTTACCTCGATGTTCACGCCCTGGAATTCGGTGCCGGCCCAGCCGGCGCCGGCGCCTTCCGCAAACTCCACTTCGGAGACAATGAAGAAAGACTCGAACTGCTGCTTCTCGATGCGCTTGACCGCGGCCCTGGCCGCGTCGGAAACATGGATGGTGATCTTGGCGTCCAGCGGCTTGCCCACCACCTTCTCGGCACGGGCCAGCTCCAGGGCCTTGTTCACGTCGGTGCGCAGACGGATGCTTTCGTCCCAGTACGCCAGCTCTTCCTCGCTCAGCTTCCACTCGCTGTGGCTGCCGGGCATATCGTTGAGCATGACATGACGGGCATCGTCGCCTTCCGCATGGGGCATGGCCAGCCAGATCTCGTTGGCGGTGAAGCTCAGCACCGGGGCCAGCAGGCGCACCATGGCATCAAGGATCTTCCAGATGGCGGTCTGGGCGCTGCGGCGGGACAGGCTCTTCCGGCCGTCGCAGTACAGGCGGTCCTTGATCACGTCCAGATAGAGGTTCGACATCTCCACCACGCAGAAGTTGTGGATGGCGTAGGTCACGGACCAGAACTCGTATTTTTCATAGGCCGCCAGGCACTTTTCGATCATCGCCCCGCAGCGGTCCAGGGCCCAGCGGTCCAGGGGCAGCATCTCCTCCAGGGCCACGGCGTCGGTTCGGGGATCGAAGCCGTCCAGGTTGCCCAGGATGTAGCGGGCGGTGTTGCGGATCTTGAGGTATTTGTCGGAAAGCTGCTTGAAGATATTCTCCGAAGCCCGCATATCCAGACGGAAGTCGGCGCTGGCCGCCCAGAGGCGGATCATATCCGCGCCGTATTTGGCAATGATGTCCGCGGGATCGATGCCGTTGCCAAGGCTCTTGTGCATGGCCCGGCCTTCGCCGTCCACGGTCCAGCCGTGGCAGAGAACGTTCTTATAGGGGGCCTCGCCCTTGGTGGCCACCGCGGTGAGAAGGCTGGACTGGAACCAGCCGCGGAACTGGTCGCCGCCCTCCAGATAGAGGTCGCAGGGCCAGACCGCCGGGGAATCCAGTTCCATGGACGCCACATGGGTGGAGCCGGAGTCAAACCAGCCGTCCAGGGTGTCGGTCTCTTTTTCCGTCACCTTGCCGCCGCAGTGGGGGCAGGCAAAGTTTTCGGGCAGCAGCTCTTCGGCGCTGCGGTCAAACCAGGCGTTGGAGCCTTCGGCAGCAAAAATGTCCGACACGGATTCGATGCTCTCGGGGGTGCAGACGGGCTTGCCGCAGTCCGCGCAGTAGAACACAGGGATGGGCAGACCCCAGCGGCGCTGACGGCTGATGCACCAG
>CAZSAX010000014.1:16830-24955 GCA_964605075.1 uncultured Oscillospiraceae bacterium | reverse complement strand
CAAAAAACCATTGATAATTCGCTCCTAAATGTCCTAACCAGTAGAGGGATTTTTTTAGATCCCGTTGATTTTGGCTCTTTGAAATTCCAAATATAGTGAGAGACCTTCGCAATCTTGACGAAAAAGTGATGTATGATTAAATCATGCCGCTTCCCGAAAACATTATTATACTGTTTTATTGGACCGCACCCATCGGGCGGTGTTTTTTCTTGTTATTGGTGAATGCCAAGCCCCTTGTCCGGCTTGACCATGTTCTGGGTCTGCACAAAGGCCCACATGCCCAGCAGCAGCGTCAGCCCTGCAAAGCCCACCGCGTCGGCGCCGCTGTGGCTGTCGATGATGCAGATCATGCACAGGAAGGTCCCCAGATAGCTGAAATAGATCGAGCGCAAGGGCTGGCTCTGGCCGAACTGATAGCCGGCGGCAAAGTAGAACGCCAGCGTGGCCGCGCACAGGGCCAGGATCTCCATGGCAAAGGACCAGATCACAGGGTTGGCGGCGTTTTCCTTGTAGGTCACCACCATCCACAGACAGCCAAAGAGAACCAGCACCACAGAAAACAGCTGCCGGGCGCCTTCCCGGCCGCTCCGGCCGCCCTGCACGGTGAGCTGTATGGCGCAGACGCCGGCCGCCGCGGTCACAAGCCCCAGCACCAGCCGCAGTTTCGGAAAATCAAAGGTCTGGAAGGTCACCGCCATCAGCAGCCCGCTCAGCGCCAGCGCCAGACCGGCCACAACGCCCACCACCGTATGCAGCGGGGACCGGCCCACCATGGCACCGGGGCCTTCCATGGCCTTGCAGCGTTTAAGCAGGATCACCGCCGCCGCCAGAAGGCCGGCTGTGATGACCACAATGGCGGTCAGCCAGAAATTCACGCCGGCGCTGCGGTCGGCAAGACCTGTGACCTCGTCATAGATCTGCATTCCCTGCAGCCAGCGCACCAGAAAACCCACCGCCGCCATGATGACGGTAAAGCCGGTGAGCTTGTAAGCTTCCTTTTGCATAAACGCCTCCGCTTGTCCATAGGATTTACTGGTTATTTTATACCCCCCAGACCAATCCGTCAAGGAGGTGCGCCATGCGCCCGATGCTTCGCTTCATTGCCCTGGCCCTTTTGCTCACGGCCCTGACCGCGCTGTTTTATCTTCACAGCCCGGCCCAGGCCGCCGAGATCACCCTTCTCACCGCAGACGGCCCCCAAACCATGCTTCTGGAGGATTATCTGCCCGGCGCCCTGGCGGCAGAGATGCCGGCCCTGTTCCCCGAAGAGGCCCTGAAGGCACAGGCCGTAGCCATCCGAAGCTACGCTCTGGCCGCATCCCCCCGCCACGAAAACGCCGATCTCTGCACCCAAAGCAGCTGCTGTCTGGGCTGGCTGGACAAGGCGGAGCTGGAAGCGCTCTGGGGCGAGGATTATACCCGGCACTGGAGCACGGTCTGCCGGGCCTGCGAGGATACCCGGGGACAGTTTCTTTCTTACGGCGGACAGGCCGCCCTTGCCGTCTTTCATGCCAGCTCCGCCGGACAAACGCAAAGCAGCGGCGAGCTGTGGTCGCCGCTGCCCTATCTGATCAGTGTGGCCAGCCCCGAAACCGGGGCGGATGTGCCCAACTATGAAAGCACGGTTTGCGTTCCGCTGGCGGAAGCCGCCGCGCTCCTTGGTCTGGAGACGCTGGAAGCCGGGCCGCTGGTAGAAAGCCGCTCCGGTCGTGTGGCCAGCGTCCGCTGGGGCGCAACAAGCTTCACCGGCGAAGAACTCCGCACGCTCTTTGCCCTGCGCAGCACGGCCTTCCGTCTGGAACAGACCGACCACGAGCTTATTTTCACCGTTCTCGGCAATGGCCACGGCGTTGGCATGAGCCAGTACGGCGCCAAGGTCTATGCCGAGCTGGGACTGAGCTACCGGGAGATTCTGGCCCATTACTATCCCGGGACCAGTCTGGTCTCGTCTTAAGCCCGCTTCTTCAAAAACACAGCGCTCAGCGCCGCCACCAGAAGTTCCGAGCCCAGCGCCGCCCACCAGAGGCCCTCACCGCCGAACAGGCCAAACAGCGCCAGTGCCATCAGTGCCTGCACGCCAAAGCCCCGGCCCAGAGATATCGCCAGCGCGGGCGCCGGCTTCTCCCGGGCGGTGAGATACCCGGCCGCCACCAGATTAAAGCCCAGGAGCAGGAAGGAGAAAGCAAATTTTCGCAGTGCGCCCGCGGCGAACTGCCGCAGCGCCTCTTCTCCGGCGCCGAAAAACATGCCGGCCACCAGCCCGGGACAAGCTTCCAGAAACGCAAAAGCCAAAAGCCCCAGCGCCGCCTGGGTTCTCATGGCATAGCCCAGCAGCTTCCGGCAGGAAGCCCCTTCCCCCGCCCCGGCATGATAGCTCACCAGCGGCTGCATGCCCTGGCTGGCGCCGGTGAGGATGTTGAGCAGAATGAGGTTTATATAACTGATGACCGTGAAGGCCGCCACCCCCGACGTGCCGTAGGCCAGAAGGATCAGCCGGTTATACAGCCAGGTCATTGCCGCCGCGCAAAGCTCCATGGAGCCATCGGGCAGGCCAAGGGGGATCATCCGGCCCAGAAGCGCCCGCTCAAAGCGAAAGGCCGTCAGTCCCAGACTGCGCTTTTTCCCCCAGAGAAAGTGTCCCAGAAACACCAGCGCCGCCATGGTCTGGGAAAGCCCGGTAGCCAGCGCGGCCCCGAACACGCCCATGCCAAAGGGCCCGATGAACAACCAGTCCAGCACCAGATTCATCAGGCTGGCGGCGATCACGGTGCACAGGGACAGCCGGGGGTGGCCGTCGGTCTTGATCAGGACCTCCAGATTGTATTCCACCACAAACACCGGCGCAAAGACCGCAATGGTGCCCACATAGGCCCGGGTATTGGCCATGGTGTCCGCCTGGGCGCCAAGCGCCCGGCACACCGGCCCCGGAAAAGCCAGCACAAAAGCCCCCAGCCCCACACCCACCAGGGCCGCCGTGGCCAGATTCTGGCTGAACAGGGCCTTGGCCCGGGATGCGTCCCCTTCTCCCAGCGCGGTGGCGATCAGGGTTCCGGAGCCGATGGCCAGGGTCACCGCCAGCGCAAACATCAGGTTCATAAACGGCGCCGAAAGATTCACCGCCGCCAGCGCCTCCGGCCCCACCAGACGGCCCACAAAGATGCCGTCCACCATGGAGTACAGGGAAAACACCGCCAGCCCCAGGATCGAAGGCACCGCAAAGCGCCGATAGTCCTTCCGGAGATCGCCGGAAGAAAGGGCTGTCATTTCAGGCGCTCCGTCCAGGTCATGGTGTCGCTGGTATAGAAGATATCAAAGGTGCCGGAGCAGACCAGCTTTCCCTTGTCGTCATAGACTTCTGCGCCGAACACCGCGGTGGTGCGGCCCATTTTGATAAGCCGGCTTTTGGCGGTGAGGGTCTTGCCCGTGCCGGGACGCAGGAAATGGATGTTGGCGCTCTGGGTAAGCATTTCCCGGCCGATGCTGGCGGAGGCCACGCCGGTGCAGCAGTCGCAAAGACCGAACAGCAGACTTCCGTGGGTGACCCGCTGGGGGTTGAGGCTGTTTTCGGTCAGATCCACCTGCACCTCGCAGTAGCCCTCTTCCACCACGGTGAAACGGATGCCGTTGTGGCGGTTGAAGCCGATGTCCTCATTCATATACTGCTTGAGTTTTTCCAGACCCATTGTGTCCATGGATGTTCATTCCTCTCTATAAAACTCGGAGGGCGGCCCTGAAAAGGCCGCCCTCACGCACACCATTTGTTATTTTCAGTATATCATCCCTGAAGCGCCTCGTCAAGCCTGCCAAGGGAAAGGGCCCCGTCCCGAAGCCTTGCCTCCGCCCGGTCGCCCGGCTTAAGGACGCCGGATAAAAGCATCTCCGCCAACGGCTCTTCCAGCAGCTTCCGCACCCTACGGCGCAGCGGCCGGGCGCCCATGTCCTTTTCACCTTCCGACCGGCAGAGATATTCCAGAACGCCATCCTCCAGGACAAGACGGACGCCCCGCGCCTCCAGCCGCTGCTGCAGCTTTTCCACCAGCTCCCGGGCAATGTCCCCCAATTCCCGGGCCGACAGGGGCTGGAATACGATCACATCGTCAATGCGTCCCAGAAGCTCCGGCCGGAAGCTTTTTTTCACTTCCTCCATCACCCGGTTCTTCAGCTCCTCATAGCGTTCCTTCTCCCCGCCCTCCGAGCCGGAAAAGCCCAGGCGCGCCCCGCCGCTGATGACCCGGGCGCCGATGTTGCCCGTCATGACCACCACCGTGTTCCGGAAATCGCTTTTCCGCCCGTGAGAATCCGTCAGAACCCCATCTTCCAGAATCTGCAGCAGAAGGCTCCACACATCCTCATGGGCCTTTTCCACCTCGTCAAACAGCACCACGCTCCAGGGCCGCCGCCGCACTTTTTCCGTAAGGAAGCCCCCCTCGTCATGGCCCACATAGCCCGGCGGCGAACCGATGAGCCGGCTGACGCTGTGCTTTTCCATAAATTCGGACATATCCACCCGGATCATGGCTTCCTCGTCCCCGTACACCGCCTCCGCCAGGGCCCGGCAAAGCTCCGTTTTGCCCACCCCGGAGGGGCCCAGGAACAGAAAACTGCCCACCGGCCGTCCAGGGTCGGCCAGCCCCACCCGGGCCCGCCGGATGGCACGGCATACCGCCGCCACCGCCTCTTCCTGGCCCACCAGCCGCCGGTGGATCACCTGCTCCAGCCGGGCCATTTTTTCGCTTTCCGCCTCCGTCATGGTCTCCACCGGGATCCCCGTCCAGCCGGCGATCACCGCCGCCACATCCTCGGCGCCTACGCCGCTGCGCTCGCTGCCTTGCCGCCATTGGGCCCGGCGCTCCTGCAAAAGCGCCCGCTCCCGTCCTTCCTGCTCCCGCAGCGCCGCGGCCCCCGCAAAATCCCGGGCCCGCAGCGCCGCCTCCGTCCGGGCATTCAGAGCCGTCAGCGCCGCTTCCGCCGCCATCAGTCCGCCGGGGCTCTGCTGGCTCTCCATCCGCACCCGGGCGCAGGCCTCGTCCACCAGGTCGATGGCCTTGTCCGGCAAAAAGCGCTCCGGCAGATAGCGCCGGGACATATCCACCGCCGCCTCAATGGCTTCATCCGTGATGCGCAGCCGGTGGTGGGCCTCATAGCGCTCCCGCAGCCCCTGCAGGATGCCGATGGCCTCTTCCCGCCCCGGCTCCGGCACCGTCACCGGCTGAAACCGCCGCTCCAGGGCCGCATCCTTTTCAATGTGCTTCCGATACTCCTCCAGCGTGGTAGCACCGATCATCTGCAGCTGTCCCCGGCCCAGGGCCGGCTTGAGAATATTGGCCGCGTCAATGGCCCCCTCGGCCGCCCCGGCCCCGATGATGGTATGCAGCTCGTCGATAAAAAGGATCACATCCCCCGCCCGCTGCACTTCCTTCAGCACCGTCTTTACCCGCTCCTCAAAGTCGCCCCGGTATTTGGTCCCGGCCAGCATACTCCCCATATCCAGCGACACCAGCCGCTTCTGCCGCAGCTCTTCCGGCACCTCCCCCCGCTGGATGCGCTGAGCCAGCGCCTCCGCCACAGCGGTCTTGCCCACACCGGGCTCGCCGATAAGGACCGGATTGTTCTTGCTCCGGCGGGAGAGGATCTGAATGACCCGGTCGATCTGTTCTTCCCGTCCCACCACGGGATCCAGCGAGCCCTTCCGGGCCAGCTCCGTCAGATCCCGGCTGTACTGATCCAGCGTCTTGGTCTCCGCCCGGCGTTGGGGCCGGGCCGCCGTCTGGGGATCCGGCCGGTAGCCGGGGCTGGAAAACGCGTCCAGCACCTCTGTATACAGGCGGTTGACCTCCAGCCCCGCCAACTGCAGAAGACGGCAGCCGGCGCAGTCCGGCTCCCGCAGAATTCCCATCAGAAGATGCTCCGTCCCCACATGGCTGTGGCCCAGACGCCGGGCGTCGGTGCAGGCCAGCTCGATCACCCGCTTTGCCCGGGGACTGAGGCCCTGGGCCGGCGGACCGGGCGTGCCGCAGGGCACATCGCCGGCCAGAAGGCGCTGGGCCTTCCCGCCGTCCAGCCCCGCCGACCGCAGCACTTTGCTGCCCAGGCCCTCCCCCTCCCGGCACAGGCCGATGAGCAGATGCTCCGTGCCCACATAGCTGTGGCCCAGCTCCGTGGCCGCCGTGTGGGCCAGTTCGATCGCTTTCTGCGCCCGCTCCGTAAAACGGTCATTTGTGCGCATGTCCATCACCTCTGTGGGATTATAGCCGGCCCGGGCGGAATAAAAGCACGAAAGGTTGATTTTTTTTATTTTTGTGCTAAGATAACCTTGTACATTTCATGTGGAGGTAACATCATGGCTTACAAGATCACCGACGCCTGCATCTCCTGCGGCGCCTGCGCTGCTCAGTGCCCCGTGGAAGCGATTTCCGAAGGCGCCGAGCATTACGAGATCAACCCCGACGTCTGCATCAGCTGCGGCTCCTGCGCCGAGCAGTGCCCCATGGGCGCCATCGTCGAGGAATAATCTCCGGCAAAAGCGAACGGGCGGTATGCATCGCATATCGCCCGCCCACTTTATCCGGGCCTTTTTACCCCACACCACAGGAGGAATGACCTATGATCCAGCTTTGGGCCGGCGGTCCCCGTTACGAGGACGACCCCGCCTTTAAAATAAGCACCGACTCCGTCCTTCTGGCGGATTTTGCCGGCGGCCGCTCCTTTGAACGCTGCATGGATCTCGGCTGCGGCGGCGGCCTGCTTTCCGTGATCCTCCATGCAGAGGAGCCGGAGGCCGTGTTCGATTCTCTGGACATCCGTCCGGAGGCGGTGGAGCACTGCCGGGCCAATTACCGGCTCAACGGCATCAAAGGCGCCTGCGCCTGCGTGGATATGCGGGAACACCGCTCCATGGGCGAAAAAGCCCAATATGACCTTGTGGTCTGCAATCCTCCCTACTTTTACGGCAGCAAACCCTCCCCCGATCCCGACCGGGCCCTGGCCCGGGGCGGCAGTCTCTCCCCCGCCCAGTTCTGCGGCGCGGCCAGCTATCTGCTGAAAAAGGGGGGCGAGTTCTGTGTAGTACACAAGCCCGAATACCTCACGGACATTTTCGCCGCCATGCGTCTGGCGGATATTGAACCCAAGCGTCTGCGCCTGGTGGCCCACAAAGCCGGCTCCCAGCCCAGTCTGGTGCTGATCTCCGGCCGCCGGGGCGGCAAGCCCGGCCTGGCCGCCATGCCCCTTCTCTTTCTTGCCAACGACGACGGCACCCCCAGCGCCGAAGTAAGGGAGATCTACCACAAATGAGCGGAATCTTATATCTGGTGGCCACCCCCATCGGCAACCTCTCGGACTTTTCCCCCCGGGCCAGAGATACTCTGGCCCAGGTGGACTTCATCGCCGCGGAGGACACCCGGGTGAGCCTGAAGCTGCTGAACCACTTTGACATCCGAAAGCCCCTGGTGAGCTACCACGAGCACAACATGGCCGCCTCCGGGGAAAAGATCCTGGCCCGCCTTCTGGCCGGGGAGAGCTGCGCTCTGGTAACGGACGCGGGCATGCCCGCCATTTCCGACCCCGGCGAGGCACTGGTGCGCCTTTGCGCCGACCACGGGGTCACCGTCTCCCCCGTGCCCGGCCCCTGCGCCTCGGTGACGGCGCTGGCCGCTTCGGGCCTGCCCACCCAGCGTTTCTGCTTCGAGGGCTTCCTGTCCACCGCCAAGCGCAGCCGGGCCGAGCACCTGGAAAGCCTGAAGAACGAAAAGCGCACCATGGTCTTTCACGAGGCGCCCCACAAGCTCCTGCGCACCCTGCGGGATATGCTGGAGGCCTGGGGCGACCGGGACATTGCCCTTTGCCGGGAGCTGACCAAGCTCCATGAGCAGTTCATCCGCTGCAAGCTTTCCCAGGCCATCGCCCTTTACGAAGAAAGCGCCCCCAAGGGGGAATTTGTTCTTGTCATCGCCGGTGCCTCTCAGACCCAGGAGGTCCCGGAAGCCGACCTGGACGGTGCTCTGGCCCTGGTGGCCCAGCTCCGGGAGGGCGGCATGAAGCTCAAGGATGCCTGCCGCATTGCCGGCGAGCAAACAGGCTTTTCCAAAAACGAACTGTATCAGGCCGCGCTGGCTCAGGAATAAAA
>CAZSAX010000014.1:0-16730 GCA_964605075.1 uncultured Oscillospiraceae bacterium | reverse complement strand
GCTCCCTTATCCAAGGGAGCCTTTTTGTTTTTCAAAGCCGTGGACCCAGTCCGCCCGCAGATAATAGAGCAGATAAATCCCACTGCTCACCGCCCAGGTGATGGGATAGGCCCAGAAGATATGGCCGATGTCCCCGAACAGGCGCATCACCGCAAGAATATAGGCGATCCGCCCCACGCACCAGACGCTCAGCATCACAAGCATGGGCACAAAGGCCCGGCCCGCCCCCCGGCATACCGCCGCCACCGCATGGGAAAAAGCCAACAGGAAATAAAACAGCGCCACCGTGCGCTGCTGCTGCACGCCGATGGCCACCACCTCCGGCGACTTGTCAAACAGCCCGATCAGCTGGGGCGAAAAGACATAGACCGCCACGCCCACCAGCTCCGCCAGGACCACGGCGGACAAAATGCCGAAACGGGCGCCCTTTCTGGCTCTTTCGTATTCCCGGGCCCCCAGGTTCTGGCTGACGAAGGTACTGATGGCCATGGTGAAGCTCATGATGGGCAAAAAGGCAAAGCCTTCGATCTTGGTGTGGCTGCCGTAGGCCGCGGTGGCAAACTTTCCGAAGGAATTGATCTGAGACTGGACCATAACGTTGGCCAGACTGATCACCGAATTCTGCACCCCGGAAGGCAGCCCGTAGCGCAAAATCTCCGCCAGCATATCCCGGTGCAGCCGGATCTTTTTCAGTTCCACGGAAAAGACCTGGCCCCTGCGCATCAGATGCCGCAGGCTCAGCACCAGACTCACCGTCTGAGCCAGCACCGTGGCCGCTGCCGCCGACCACACGCCCCAATGAAACACCGCAATGAACAGCAGATCCAGCGCCACATTCAGACAGGACGAAATAATAAGATAGATCAGCGGCCGCCGGCTGTCCCCCAGGGCGTTCATGATGCTTTTGCAGTTGTTGTAAAGCGCCATGGACAAAACGCCCAGAAAGTAATAGCGGAAATACTCCACCGCCTGGGGCAGGACCTCCGGGTCGGTTTTCATCCAAACCAGAAACACCGGCGTGAGAAGCACCCCGGCCACCATTAAAAACAGGCCCGCCAGCAGGCCGAAAGCCAGATTGGTGTGGATGGCCCGGGAGACCCTGTCCCGGTCGCCGGCGCCGAAATACCGGGAAATGACAACGCCCGCGCCGTTGGTGGTGCCCTCGAAAAAGCTCACCATGAGAAAAATGAGCGTGCCCGAAGAGCTTACCGCCGCCAGCGCCTCCGTGCCCAGAAAGCGGCCCACGATGAGCGCATCGATGGTGTTATACAGTTGCTGGAACAGCTGGCTGAGGAACAAGGGCAGCGCAAAGCCCACGATGAGCTTCCAGGGGCTGCCCACCGTGAGATCTTTTGTGTGCTGTCGGGTCTGCATACCCTGTCGTCCGGACTGTTTCATAACGTTTCCATTGTACTCCGACTGTCAAGCCCGGGGCCGGGAGGGCGGCATAACGCAAAAACACCCCCGGATGACAGATCCGGGGGTGCCATTTGTTTTGTTGGATTACTCCGCCGCGGAGATGTTGGTGAAGGCGGTGCTGTCCTTGGTGAGAACGAAGAGCACCGTGGCCTCATCCGCAGAAGAGTTCAGACTGCGGTCAGGCATATCGCCGCTGGGCATGGGCATCTCGCCGGTGGGCTCAAAAGCAGGAGCCTCTTCCCCCTCAACCGGAACCTCGGCGGGCTCTCCGGCCACAGCTTCCTCACCCTCGGCCGGAGCCTGTGCAGGCTCTCCGGAGGGTTCAAAGGAAGGCATGGGCATCTCACCGGAGACCGTGCCGGCACCGTGCTGCATGGGTGTACCGGGAACATAGGACGTGATCTCAGTGTAAAGACCGTTCTCCACGGTGCCCTCGATCTCGCCGCCAAGCCAGACCTTGTAGGTGCCCTCGGTCAGTTCGGGGAAGGAGAACGCGATGTAGGTATAGCTGTAGGGGAAGTCATAGGCAAAGACCGCGTTGCCGTCCTCGTCAGTCACAACCACCAGGTCATCGGTCTGGGCCGCAAACTCCAGCATCATGAACAGCTGCTCCGAATCGGGCTCAATGGGGTCGTACATATTGCCGGCGCCGATGATGGTGCCGCCGTTGATGGTGCTTCCCATGTCGGAATCGATGCCGCCGTCCATACTGGTGGGATGGGCCAGGTTGATGGCGGTGCCGCCGTTGAAGACGATCCAGCCGTTGGAGTCGATACCATCACCCTCGCCGCCGTCTTCAGGCAGGACAGAGGAAAAGACATAGCCGTCGTTCATGGTCAGAACGCCCACGCCGTCCTCGGACACGTTCAGGGGGTCGTCGTTGGCTTCGATGTAGAACCTGCCGCCGTTGATGGTCAGATGGCCGCCGGAAACTTCCACGCCTTCCTTGTCGGCCAGGACCTTCAGAGAGCCGCTGCCCTCAAAGCCCATGGAAACCAGAGAGGAAATGGCGCCGTCAAACTCGGCGTCGTCGGACTCATTGTGGCTGCCGGTGACAAAGTTCTCGCTGCCCTCGGCCAGTTCGATGGTCATGCAGTACTCACCCTCCACGCGGGGATCCTTGGCGGAATAGCAGGCGATGGCGGCGTTGGTGCGGCAGGTGATGTCCACGCCGTCGAGGATCAGGCGAACGCTGTCCTCTTCCCCAACCTGAATGGCCACGTGAATGTCGGTGGCCGTGCCGGAGAGACGGTAGGTGCCGCCGGCAGTGATGTTCACAACGCGGTTTTCCAAACCTTTCAGATCGTCGGGCACATCGTCATGGGTCTCCACCACATAGCTGAGATACACGGCTGCCCCTGCATCCTCGCCGATGGCCTGGCCGTCCACCTGGATGGTCTCCCCCAGTTGGATACGCACGCTGCCATCCTCCACCGCGGCGTCCGTGGGAGCGGCGGTATTCTGGGCCGCGCAGCCGCACAGCAGGCACAGGCACAGGCACAGAACGAGCATAAGAATCTTTTTCATTGAAATCCCATCCTTTTTAAATTTGATACAACCATTATGTCAAAATTCGTGAACAAATTGTGAACATACCGTAAATTCTATGAACTCACGCTGAAAACACCGCCTTTTTCTGCTCTTCGTCCTCCATCCCGGCCAAAGCGGCATCCTCTTGCAATTCGGAACCGGCGGGAGTAAAATAAAAGAAACGAAATCACTCGCCCGGCGGGTGATTTTCTTGCGTGAATCTTGATTTCGGGAGGGATGCGCCATGCAGACCAAAAGCATAAGCCTCACCGAAGGCCCCATTACCAAAGGCATTATCTTCTTCTCCGTGCCCATCCTGCTGTCCAACCTCTTTCAGCAGCTCTATAACTCCATCGACAGCGCGGTGGTCGGCTCCTACGCCGGCGATGCGGCCCTGGCCGCGGTCGGTTCCACCGGCTCTCTCATAAACCTTCTCATCGGCTTTTTCCTCGGCATCGCCACCGGCGCCGGCATCCTTTACGCCATGCACTACGGCGCGGGAGATTTCCCCGGCCTGAAAAAGCTCATCGATAACGCGCTGCTTCTGAGCATCTTTGCCGGCGCCGTCATCTCCGTGGTTGGCATTGCCCTTGCGGAGCAAATGCTTCTCTGGATGGACACGCCGGAGGACGTTCTGCCCCTGGCCAAGCAGTATCTGCAGATCTATCTCGGCGGCACCGTCATCACCATGGTCTATAACGTGGGCGCGGGCCTCATCCGGGCCGAGGGCGATTCCACCCGGCCCCTGGTCTATCTTGTCATCGGCGGCGTGACAAACCTGATCCTTGACCTGCTGTTCGTGGCGGTGTTCCACATGGGCGTGGCAGGCGCCGCCTGGGCCACGGTGCTGGCGCAGCTGGTGTCCGCCGTTCTCACGGTTATCCGACTGATGCGGCTGCGGGAAGACTACCGCCTGCGCCCCCTGAAAATGAAGCTGGATAAGCTCAGCTGCTGGGACATCACCCGCATCTCCGTCCCCTGCGGTCTGCAGAGCTCCATGTTCAACATCTCCAACCTCCTCGTCCAGGCCAAGATCAACTCCTTCGGCTCCGTGGCCATGGCCGGCGTGGCGGCTTACAGCAAGATCGACGGCTTCATCTACATGCCCCTGATGGCCCTGAGTCTGGCAGTGTCCACCTATGTGGGGCAGAACATCGGCGCGGGCCAGTTTGCCCGGGTAAAAAAAGGCATCCGGGTCTGCCTGCTTCTGGCGCTGGGCACCGGCATTGTCATGGGCGGAAGCGTTATCCTCACCTGCGGCAGCCTGATCGGTCTTTTTACCAAAGACCCGGCGGCCAGGGAATTTGCCCTGCAGATGATGTGGTACATGGCCCCCTTTGCCTGGACCTTCGCTTTCTCGGACATTCTGGGCGGCGCCATGCGCGGCGCCGGCGATGCCGTGAAAGTCACCACCATCACCGCCCTTTGCATCTGCGTGTTCCGGGTTTTGTGGCTGATGGTGCTGCTGCATTTCATCCATGATATCCGCATCGTTTTCCTCTGCTACCCCGTCAGCTGGCTCCTGTGCTCCACGGTGATGACCACCGTGTTCCTCAAGGGCCCCGGCGTAAAACGCACCATCGACCAAAGCGCTCAATAAAACCAAAAGGCATCACGGAATCCGTGATGCCTTTTTATCAGCTCAAACAAAGTCTTCGGCTTGTGTCAGCAATTGTGCTTATGCCTTGTCGCGCCTGCGCTTCTCCGATACCGGGAGCAAAACCGTGATCGCCCCCAGGCTTAGCAGGAACAGGCCGCCATACAGCAGGACGTTGGAAGTATCGCCGGTTGCAGGGATGTTTGCCAACAAAGGAATTTCCATTGACTCCACATGACCGCAGGCCAAACAGCTGCGCTGCTTCTCGCCCTTCGCGGTCTCTGTCGCCGCCTTCACCACCGTCCAGTCGCCGTAAGTATGATTGGTGCCGTCAATCGCGCCGTAAGCCTCTCCGCACACAAAGCACAAAGCCCTCTCGGTGCAAGTCGCCGTACCGCCGTAGCAGGCTTCCCAGACCGCTGTGATGGTCAGGTTTTCTTCGGGCATGGCGGCGGGAATCTCCGTGTCCCATCTTACGAAGTGGAAGCCCTCCTTCGTGGGCTCTTCGGGCACCTCGATGGGGTCGCCGCCCTTGACGGAGGCCGCTTCGTAGGTTTCACCGTCCGATATCCAGGTGACCGTGTAGCTCTCCGCTTTCCAGGTCGCGTAGGCAATCAGGTCGGTAGTTACCGTCATGCCGTGATAGACAAAGACATCGTCCTGCGTGTACCAGCCGGCGAACTTCATGCCGGCTGCCGCCTGGGGAACCGGCATGCCGGCGATACCCAGGGAACAGCCGTAGGCATGGGTGATCGATGCCCATTCCCGATCCCCGTTCATAAAGGTGATGGTCAACTGCTCCGGACCTCCACAGGCAACACACTTATGGTCTGCATCAAATTCGGCGCAGCTATCGGTCCGGACATATTCCTCGCAGACGATGCAGTATACCTCGTGGGTACCGTCTCCGTTCTCATAGTAGATGAACTCACTGTCAGAATCGTGTCCCGTGGCAGCCACCTCGTCGCCGGTGTAACTATCGCCGCAAAGCGAGCAGGTATAGGTAGTGTAACCGTCCTCCGTGTGGGTAGGGGGCGTTGTTTCTTCCTCATAGCTGTGGGCGGTTTGGGGAACGCTCGTAGGCTCGCGGGAAAGCTCCTCGCCGCAGTCGGTACAGTAAACCACGGTATCGCAGGAACCTGCGTCGTCGCATCCGGCAGGGACCTCATTCTCGATAACTGCCTCGCCGGGGCTGTGTTGATCGCACGAACCCTCCGCAAAGGCCGCCGTCGACACAAACAGCAGCAACATGCACAGGCAAAGCAATACGCGAAAAATTTTCTTCATTCGTCCAAACCTCCCATCATGTTTTCTCTCCCGAAAAAGGCGGGGCAGATAGACTGAACCATATTCACCCAGGGAAGTATAGCACAGGGCCCATCCAATTTCAAGTGTCTCCGTGAGGTGTAAATAATGGCAAACTTCCGCTCCGGAGATCCCGAAAAAAGCACATCCACCGGCGATCCGGTGGATGTGCTTTTTGCCCTTTGGATATGTGCTTTTCCGCATCACAGGAGGATTGTGAGCCAATAGATCAGGCCGTAAATTACACTTGCTGACAAGCCATATACGATAACCGGCCCGGCGATGGTGAACATCTTCGCGCCCACGCCCAGAACGAAGCCCTCGGTCTTGAACTCCAGCGCCGGGGCCACCACGGAGTTGGCAAAGCCCGTGATGGGCACCAGCGTCCCCGCCCCGGCAAAGCGGCCCATGTCGTCATACCAGCCAAGCCCCGTGAACAGCGCCGACAGGAAGATCAGCGACAGGCTCACCGCCGTGGAAGCCGCCTCCTTATCCAGGCCGCAGAGCCGCTCAAACACCAGACTCAGCGCCTGACCCACGCAGCAGATGAGTCCGCCCACAATAAATGCCTTCAGCACATTTTTCCCCATAGGGGACGGGCGCTGCATACCCTTGATATATTCACAGTACTCCGCGTTCGTCATATGCATTTTCATAAAAAATCACCTGCGGCCAGTATGTGCCGCAGGCGTCTTTTTTATTCTCTTTACATATCCACTTCCAGATGGTCAATGCCGTGGCGCTCAAATTCGGAAAAATAGTTTTCGATGCGGATGTTCAGCTCGTTCTCGTCATCCTGACTCAGGCCCTCGCTTTCCATATCCCGCCGGGCCAGCTCCTCCGCCAGAATGTCGAAGAAAACCGCATCCTCGTAATCCGCAATGGCCTCGTGGATGCCGCCCTCCGCATAAGCCCGGGAGGGAAGCACATGGCCGCCCCAGCGCTCAACAAGGCTTTTCATGCCGCATTTGCCGCACTGGGCAAAAAGCTTTTCCTGTACGATGTCGTAATCCTCAAAGCGATCCTCGCCCCGGGTGGAGTTGAGGATCCAGTTGCCGATATATACCATATCCAACAGCCGCCGGAACTCTTTTTCGGTGAGATCGATCGTCATACTGCCCACCTCCTGTTGTCATTATAGTATCTGCGCCGGGCGCAGGTGTCCGATATTTTTCCCGCCGGAAGGCCTTTTGGCCCCCTTCTATGTCATTATAGCAACAATTGTAACACATTGCTAGCGAAATATGCCTTGTTTTGAAACACTTTTTATTATATTATAATCGATATGAATATGACAGACGCTATTATTTCCATCATCGGCACCCAGCAGGACCCCAACGGGGACACTGACCGGATCGAGCTGGTGACCGCCGGACAGTACGGCTACGAAAACGGTGAAAGCCATTTCACCTACATGGAGTCCGACATTACCGGGCTCAGCGGCACGGAGACCAGCTTCCGCATCGGCCCCACCGGCGTGGTAATGAGCCGGAAGGGCACCCTCAATTCCGAGATGGTCTTCCAGCCCGGGAAGAAGCACTTCTTCCTCTACGACACGCCCTACGGCAGCGCCACCATGGGCGTGGATACCCGCAGCCTCCGCCACAGCATGAACGAGCACGGCGGCGAGCTGGAGCTGGATTACGACATCAACTTCGAGCACAGCCTCATCGGCCGCAACCAATTCAAAATCAATGTGAAAGAGAACAAACAATATGTCTGACCTTATCGAACTGGCAAAAAAACAAATCGACAGCATTGTCCGCGCCGCCCTTCCCGTTCAGGAGGGCATCAACGGCGGCGTGGAGCTTGCCAAAAACAGCTTAAACGGCGACTTTGCCGCCAACCATGCCATGGCCAACGCCAAAGTCCTGCACGCCGCCCCCCGGAAGATCGCCGAGGACATTCTGGCCGCCGCGGATCTTTCCGGCAGCTGGTTCAACACCGCCGAGGCCGCCGGCCCCGGCTTCCTGAACTTCCGGCTGGATGACCGCTGGTACGGGGATGTGATCACCACCATCGCCGGCGAAGGCGCAAACTATGGCCGGGCCGATGCGCGCAGCGGCAAGCGGGCCATGGTGGAGTTCGTCTCCGCCAACCCCACCGGCCCCATGACCATCGGCAACGCCCGGGGCGGCGTTCTGGGCGACAGCATGGCAGCGGTTCTGGACTGGGCCGGCTGGGATGTTTGGCGGGAATTCTACGTCAACGACGCCGGTCATCAGGTGGAGATGTTCGCCCTTTCCGTGGAAGCCCGCTATCTGCAGCTCATCCAGGGCGAGGACGCGGTGGAATTCCCCGAAAACGGCTACCACGGCGATGACATCCGGGAGCTGGCCAGGGAGATCTACGAGGCGGAAGGGGAAAAATACCTCCACATGAGCCCGGAAGAGCGCCGCAAGGCATTCTACGACTACGGCATCCCCCGGAACATCGAGCGTATGCGCCGGGATCTGGAGCGCTACGGCATCCAGTATGACCGTTGGTTCCGGGAGACGGAGCTTCACAACTCCGGCTACGTGGCCGAAACCATCCAGCTTCTCACCGACGCCGGTCACACCTATGAAAAGGACGGCCAGCTCTGGCTGCGCAACACCGACTTCGGCGCAGACAAGGACGAATGCATGCGCCGGGCCGACGGCACCTGGACCTACTACGCCGTGGACATCGCCTATCACCGCAACAAATTTGTGGAGCGCGGCTTCGACCGGGTCATCAATGTCTGGGGCGCCGACCACCACGGCCATGCCATCCGCTTCGGCATCACCATGGGCTGCCCCGAGCTGGGCCTGCAGGGCCGGAAGCTGGACTTCCTCATCATGCAGATGGTGCGCCTGACCCGGGCCGGCGAGACCATAAAGGTCTCCAAGCGCACCGGCAAGGCCCTGACCCTGGCCGACCTCATGGACGAGATCGGCACCGACGCCTGCCGCTTCTTCTTCAACGCCCGTCCGGACAGTCATCTGGAATTCGATCTGGATCTGGCCGTGCGCCAGGACAGCGAAAACCCCGTATACTATGTCCAGTACGCCCACGCCCGGATCTGCTCGCTGCTGAAAGCCCTGGCCGAGGACGGCTTCACCCCCGCCGCCCAGCCCGACGCCGCGGCCCTGGCCTCCGAACAGGAGCACGACCTTATCAAGCAGCTGGCCGCCTTCCCCGGCGAGATCCAGAAGGCCGCCCAGGACATGGACCCCTCCCGCATCAACCGCTACAGCACCGAAACCGCCGCCCGTTTCCACAAGTTCTACAACGCCTGCCGTATCCGCGGCGAGGAAAAGAACGTGGCCGAGGCGCGGCTGGCCCTGTGCCAGGCCACCAGGATCGTTCTGGAGAACGCTCTGGCCATCGTGGGCGTCAGCGCTCCCGAGTCCATGTAATAAACAAAAAAGGTTCTGATAACAATGACCGACTTTCTTGCGAAAAAAGCCTATGTTCTGGACGGCGCCACCGGCACCCGGCTGCAGGAGCTGGGCATGCCGGCCGGGGCCTGCGTTCCGGACTGGATTTTGAAAAATCCGGAGGCCATTAAAACCGTCAAGAAGTCCTATCTTGACGCCGGCAGCGACCTGCTGTATGCCCCCACCTTCGGCGCCATTGCACCCACGCTGAAAAAGCACCGGGTCAAGATGAGCGTGCGGGAAATGAACAAGGAACTGGTGGCTCTGGCCCGGGAAAATGCCGGCAATACCCCCATCGGCGGCGACATCGCCCCCTGCGGCCTGCAGCCGTATCCGGTGGGTGACGCCAGCTTTGATGATCTGGTGGAAGTCTTTGCCGAACAGGCCGACGCGCTGGAAGAGGCCGGCGTGGACTTTTTCGCCATCGAGACCCAGATGTCCCTGGCCGAGTGCCGGGCGGCTGTGATCGCTGTGCGCAGCGTGTCCGAAAAGCCCATTCTCACCTCCTTCAGCTGCACCAACACCGGCCGCACCCTCTTTGGCGAGGATCTGGGCGCCGCTCTCATGTGTCTGCAGGATATGGGCGTCCAGGCCTTCGGCATCAACTGCTGTGACAATTTCGGTCTGGTGTCCCGGATGCTGACCAAGCTCAAGCCCCACGCTGCCATTCCTCTGCTGGCCAAGCCCAACGCCGGCACCCCCGTATCTCTGAACGGCAAGCTGGTATACCGCACCAATCCCGGCAAAATGGCCGCCTACACCCCCCGCTTTGTCAACGCCGGCGCCCGCCTGATCGGCGGCTGCTGCGGCACAAACGCCGCTTTCATCGAGACCATCCGCCAGACGGTGGACGCCATGGAGCTGCCGGAATTTGTCCCCGCCGAACCCAAGGCGCTGGCCGCCTCTGCTTTCCGTGTGGTGGAACTGACCCCCCGGATGAGGATCGCGGACATCGACATCGACGATGACATCGTGGAAAACGCTTCCGTATCCGAAGCCATGGGCACCAAGCTTCTGAAAGTGGAGCTGCGGGACGAACAGGATCTGGACACCCTGGAGGAAGCCCAGTTTGCCATCCGCCTCCCCCTGGCCGTTCAGTGCCATGACGAAGAGCTTCTGCGCCGTTTCCTGCGAATCTACAACGGAAAACCGGTTATCCTTTAACTCCACAGAGCACCCGCGCTGTTTCGGCGCAGGTGCTCTTCCGTTCCAGTCAGTTTCTTTGTATAAGAAACCGTGTGACTTGGCTGCTCCCGCAGAAAAAGCCTAAAACAAACCTAAACCCGCTTAAGCTCGTTCACTAAACTTTTACCTGTTTGTTCATCTAATATACCAATTTCACTAAAAATTCCACGTTCATTCGATGATTTTTTTCTTTTTTGTCGGATTTTCTGCAGAAACAGCACAACTTACAAAAGCTGACATTGACAAGCTTTTATCTCTGTATTAAAATGCATTTTAGTGATAAAAATTGATAGTGAGGAAAGACTATGAAATCGACTGGTATTGTGCGCAAGGTGGATGAGCTAGGGAGAATCGTGCTTCCGATCGAGCTTCGCCGGACCTTGGATATCGCAGAACGTGATCCGCTGGAAATTTTTGTCTCTGAAGATACGATCATGCTCAAAAAGTATCAACCTTCCTGCGTGTTCTGTGATAGTGTCAAAGGCATCATCAACTACAAAGGCAAGAACGTTTGCGCAACCTGCATCTCTGCACTGAATAAAACTGTCTGAGAAACAACAAAACCGCTGCCATCGGGCAGCGGTTTTTTATTGTCTTGCAAAAATAAAGGAGCCGCTTTGCGGCTCCTTTTTTGTGTGTAACTCAGACCAGCTCGATAACGGCCATTTCCGCAGCATCGCCGCGGCGGGTGCCGATGCGGGTGATACGAGTGTAGCCACCCTGACGTTCAGCATACTTGGGCGCGATCTCATCGAACAGCTTCTTGGCCACGTCTTCGCGGGTGATGAAGCGCAGAGCCAGACGGTAGTTGGCCAGGCCCTTCTTCTTTCCCAGCGTGATCATCCGCTCAGCCAGAGGACGGATTTCCTTGGCGCGGGTGACGGTGGTCTCCATGCGGCCGGTGTCCAGGAAGTCAGTGACCTGCTGGCGCAGCATGGCCATACGGGCGGCCGTCGGCTTGCCGAGCTTGCGTGTTCCGGGCATTTTTGTTTACCTCCAAAAGTGAGTGTCGGATTATTTGGGTTCTTCTTCGCTGGCCAGGCTCAGGCCCATCATAGCCAGCTTCTGCATGACTTCCTCCAGGGACTTCCGGCCGAGGTTGCGGACCTTGATCATCTCCTCCTGGGTCTTGGACACCAGGTCTTCGACGGTATTGATGTTGGCGCGCTTCAGGCAGTTGAAGCTGCGAACCGACAGGTCCAGTTCCTCAATGGTCATCTCCAGGATCTTGTCCCGCTGCGTAACCTTCTTCTCCACCACGGTGGAATCCTGGCCAATGGTCTGGGACAGGTCCGTAAACAGGGTGAAGTGGTCACAGAGGATCTTCGCGCCCAGGGAAACAGCGTCCCGGGGAGTGATGGTGCGATCCGTCCAGACCTCGATGGTCAGCTTATCGTAGTCCGTGCGGTTGCCCACGCGGGTGTTTTCCACCGCGTAGTTCACCTTCAGGACAGGGGTATAGATCGAATCGACGGGGATGACGCCCGTTACCATCTGCGCAGGCTTGTTTTTCTCAGCCACCACATAGCCGCGGCCGTGGGAGATGGTCAGTTCCATGGAGAACGTGGCATCAGGACCGAGCGTGGCAATGTGCAGATCGGGATTCAGGATCTCCACCTCGGCGTCCGCTTTGATATCACCGGCCTTGATCTCGCACGCGCCGGTCGCCTCGATATAAACCGTCTTGGGACCTTCACTGTGCAGACGAGCGATGATGCTCTTGACGTTCAGAACGATCTCGGTGACGTCTTCCTTGACGCCGGGGATCGTGGTGAACTCATGCTGGACGCCGGCGATCTTAATGGTGGTGACCGCCGTACCGGGCAGCGAGCTGAGGAGCACACGGCGCAGGGAGTTGCCGAGAGTCGTACCGTAGCCTCTTTCCAGGGGCTCAACAACAAACTTGCCGTAGCTGTCGTCGTTGGGGTTCTCGATGCACTCAATGCGCGGCTTCTCGATCTCTATCATGAATTCATACCCTCCTTCAAAATGTACGCCTTGCGGCGCCTTGCGAGTTGCAGTTTGCCAATGTGAGGGCGATTACTTGGAGTACAGCTCGACGATGAGGTGCTCAGCGACCTCGTAATCGATATCGTCACGGGCGGGCATAGCAACAACCTTGCCAACCAGCAGGTTCTTGTCGCGAACCAGCCAATTGGGCGTGGTGACAAAAACGTCTTCTTCCTTCAGGGCCTTGAAGCGGGCATTGCCGGCGCTCTTCTCGCACACGGCGATGATGTCGCCGGTCTTGACCTGATAGGAGGGGATGTCAACGCGCTTGCCATTCACGGTGAAGTGACCGTGGGACACCAGCTGACGGCACTCACGGCGGGTGGAGCCGAAGCCCAGACGCCACACCACGTTGTCCAGGCGGCGTTCCACCAGGGACAGCAGGTTTTCACCGGTCTTACCGGGCATCTTGGCGGCCTTCTCGTAATACATACGGAACTGCTTTTCCAGAACGCCGTAAATGAACTTAACCTTCTGCTTCTCATTGAGCTGCAGGGCATAGTCGGACTTCTTGGTCCGCTTCTGCGCGCCAGGATTGCGGTTGGACTCCTTGGAGTAACCCATCACGGCGGGAGAGATGCCCAAAGCGCGGCAGCGCTTGAGAACAGGCTGCATATTTCTAGCCATAATTCCTATTCCTCCCTTACATCAGACACGACGACGTTTGGGCGGACGGCATCCGTTGTGGGGGATGGGCGTCACGTCCTTGATCATCGTGACCTCGAGACCAGCGGTCTGCAGGGCGCGGATGGCGGCTTCACGGCCGCTGCCGGGGCCCTTGACGAACACTTCCACGGTCTTCAGGCCGTGCTCCATGGCGGCGCGGGCCGCGGTCTCCGCGGCGGTCTGAGCGGCGAAGGGGGTGGACTTGCGGCTTCCGCGGAAGCCCATGCCACCGGCGCTGGCCCAGCTCAGAGCGTTGCCCTGGGTATCGGTAACGGTAACCATGGTGTTGTTGAAGGAAGAGCTGATATGAACCTGACCCTTCTCAATGTTTTTCCGCTCTCTGCGGCGGGTTCTGACCTTTTTCTTAGGTGCTGCCATTTATCTCTTCCCTCCCTTACTTCTTCTTGTTGGCGATCGTGCGCTTCGGGCCCTTGCGGGTGCGAGCGTTGGTCTTGGTGCGCTGGCCGCGAACGGGCAGGCCGCGACGGTGGCGCAGGCCACGGTAAGAGCCAATCTCGGTGAGGCGCTTGATGTCCAGAGCGTAGGAGCGACGCAGGTCGCCCTCCACGATATAGTTTTTGTCGATGCAGTCACGGATCAGAGCTTCTTCAGCATCGGTGAGATCCTTTACACGAGTGTCGGGGTTGATTCCGGTCTCTTCCAGAATCTTCTTTGCGGTAGTCCTGCCAATGCCATAGACATAGGTGAGGCCTATCTCTATACGCTTATCCTTGGGCAGGTCGACGCCGGCGATACGTGCCATCTTTCGCAATCAATCCTTTCTTTTAAAGATAGGTTAACCTTGTCTCTGCTTATGCTTCGGGTTGGGGCAAATGACCATAACCCGGCCATGGCGCTTAATGACCTTGCACTTTTCGCACATGGGCTTCACACTGGGCCTGACTTTCATTGTTAAGCCTCCTTAATATCTCTGCTTGGAATTTTTGGTTTACTTCGTCCGCCAGGTAATGCGGCCACGGGTGAGATCGTAGGGCGACATCTGCACCGTGACCTTATCACCCGGAAGGATGCGGATGAAATTCATCCGGAGCTTGCCGGAAATATGGGCCAGAATCGTGTGACCGTTGCCAATGTCCACCTGGAACATGGTGTTGGGCAGGGATTCGACTACCGTACCCTCCAGCTCAATAACGTCATCTTTCGCCAAGTTGGTTGTCCTCCTTCACGGCGGTCTGTGCCGCTAGTGCCAATGTCTTTCTGATTTCCTTGTCCGTAGCCGGAGCCTTGTCACACAAGGCCGTCGGACGCACATGCTTGGGACTCTTGATTTTGGGCTTTGCCAGAGTTTTATTCTTGCCGTCTGCCAGCAGGAGACGACCCTTGTCCTCCCCGATGACCTGATAGAGCTTTCCCTTGTCGTGTCCGGCAAGGGACACCACAACGTTGTAAGGACTCATATCATGTCCTCCGTGAAGGTCAGGATCTCCGGCTCGCCATCGGTGATGAGGATGGTGTTTTCATAGTGCGCGGAGAGGCTTCCATCGGCGGTCTTGACGGTCCAGCCGTCTTTGAGCACCTTGACCTCCCAGCCACCGAGATTCACCATGGGTTCCACCGCGATGGTCATGCCCGGCAAGAGCCTGGGTCCTCGGCCGGCGGGCCCGTAATTCGGAACCTCCGGCGCTTCGTGCATCACAGCGCCTACGCCATGACCCACATATTCTCGAACCACGGAACAGCCATTCATTTCAACATATTCCTGGATCGCGTGGGAAATGTCGCCGACGCGGCAGCCTGCACGGGCGAATTTCATTCCCTCATAAAAGCTCTGCCGGGTGACAGCGACGAGGCGCCTGGCCTCTTCGCTGCCCTGGCCGGCGATAAAGGAACCGGCGCAGTCACCCACATAGCCTTTATAGGTTGCCCCCACATCCACGCTGACCAGATCGCCTTCGCGAATGACCCGGGGGCCGGGAATTCCGTGTATCACTTCGTCATTAATGGAGATGCAGGCGCTTGCGGGAAAGCCCCCATAGCCCTTGAAGGTGGGAACAGCGCCGCTTTTCCGAATGAAGTGATAGAGTTCTTTGTCGATCTGAGCTGTTGTCACCCCGGCAGCAACCATATCCCGTGCAAGTGCCCGGGCAGCCGCGGTAATTCTGCCCGCCTGGCGCATCAGCTCAATTTCCCGCGGGGATTTGATGACGATTGAACTCATATCCCCAGTGCTTTGTTTATCTCTTCCGTGGTGGCCTCAATGGTGGGCTGATTCATCACGGTTTTGAGCTTTCCGCGTTCCTGATAGAACGCAATGAGAGGCTCGGTCTGTGCGTGGTAGGTCTCCAGACGGGCCTTGACGGTCTCGGGCGCATCGTCCTTGCGGATCGACAGTTCCGCGCCGCAGAGATCGCAGACACCCTCGGTCTTGGGAGGGTTGTTCACAACGTGGAAGGTCGCGCCGCAGGTAACGCAGCTGCGCCGTCCGCTCATACGCTCCACGATCACATCGTCATCCACGGCGATCTCCAGAGCACAGTCGATTTCCACGCCCTGCTGTTCCATGGCCTCAGCCTGGGGGATCGTGCGGGGCACGCCGTCCAGGATGTAGCCCTTGGCACATTCGGGGCCCTGAAGAGCCTCGGCAATGATGCCGATGATGACCTCGTCAGGCACCAGCGCGCCGGCATCCATGAAGGACTTGGCCTTCAGGCCGATGGGCGTGCCGGCCTTCACCGCCGCGCGGAGAATGTTGCCGGTAGAGATCGTGGGGATACCCAGCTTTTTGGAGAGGATCTCCGCCTGGGTGCCCTTTCCGGCGCCGGGGGCACCAAGCATGATAAGCTTCATTGTGTCTCTCCCTTCCGATTACTCGAGGAAGCCCTTGTAGTGGCGCATCAGCATCTGGGACTCGAGAGCCTGAACGGTCTCCAGAGCCACGCCCACGACGATGACGATGGACGTACCGCCAAGAGCGATGCCGTAGTTCTGAGCCATATTGGAGTAGATGCTCACAATATAGGGAGCCGCGGCGATGATGCACAGATACAGACTGCCAAACAGGGTGACCTTGTTGAGAACCTTCTGGATATACTCGCTGGTGGGCTTACCGGGGCGATAGCCGGGGATGAAGCCGCCATTCTTGCGAAGGTTGTTGGAGATCTCGATGGGGTTGAACTGGATCGTGGAGTAGAAGTACCCGAAGAACACGATCAGCAGCGCATAGAAGATAACATACAGCCAGGTGTTGGTGCGGGAAACATAGCTCCAGAAAGAGCCATCCCAACCGAACAGCGTGGCCAACGTGGCAGGCAGGCTGGCGATGGACTGGGCAAAGATGATGGGCATAACGCCGGACATATTCACCTTCATGGGAAGGTGCGTAGACTGGCCGCCGTACATCTTGCGGCCCACCACGCGCTTGGAATACTGAACAGGGATGCGGCGTTCGGCGTTGGACACGAACACGATCAGCACGATGATCAGCAGAGCGCCGATGAGGGCCAGAAGGGCCGCCCACCACTGCAGGCTGCCGGAAACGATGCCGGAGATGCTGGAGATAACGGTCTGGGGGAAGCGGCTCACGATGGAGGCAAACAGGATCATGGAGATGCCGTTGCCGATGCCGAACTCGGTGATCTGCTCGCCCAGCCACATGA
>CAZSAX010000013.1:0-24988 GCA_964605075.1 uncultured Oscillospiraceae bacterium | reverse complement strand
GCGTCGTTGACGCCGTCGCCGGTCATGGCGGTGATGCAGCCGGCATCCTGCCAGGCCCGGACGATGCGGGTCTTGTGCTCGGGCTGCACCCGGGCATAAACGGAAATGCTCCGGAAGGTCTGGGCAAAGCTTTCGTCGTCCATGTCATCCAGCTCCGAGCCGCTGATGGCCCGGAAGCCATCTTCCAGAAGACCCAGCTCCCGGGCGATGGCCACGGCGGTGTCCACATGGTCGCCGGTGATCATGATGGGGCGGATGCCGGCGGCGCGGCACTGGGCAATGGCATCCTTGACCTCCGGGCGCACCGGGTCGATCATGCCTGCCAGGCCCACGAAGCAGAGCTCCTGCTCCAGATTTTCGGGCGAAACATCTTCCGGCAGACGGTCCCAGGCGCGATAGGCGCCGGCCAGGACGCGCAGGGCCTTGTCGGCCATGGCCTTGTTCCGGGCCAGGATCTCCCGGCGCAGATCTTCGGTCATGGGGATGCGCTGACCGTCCTGTTCCATCCAGGCGCAGCGGCGAAGCACTTCGTCCGGGGCGCCTTTGGTGTACTGGATAATGCCCTCCGGGGCGCTGTGCAGGGTGGACATCATTTTCCGGGAGGAGTCGAAGGGGGCTTCCGCGGTCCGGGGGCTCCGGGCTTCCATGGCGGCTTTGTCCAGACCCTCTTTGGCGGCCCAGGTCACAAGGGCAGCTTCGGTGGGCTCGCCGATGGCTTTTCCGTCGGCGCCCAGCTTGGCATCGGAGCAGAGGGCCATGGAACGGGCCAGAAGCTCCGTGGGGCCGAAGTGCTCCACCACGGTCATGCGGTTCTGAGTAAGGGTGCCGGTTTTATCCGAGCAGATGATCTGGGCGCAGCCCAGGGTCTCCACGGCGGTGAGCCGGCGGATGATGGCGCCCCGGCGGCTCATGTTGGTGACGCCGATGGAAAGCACCACGGTCACCACGGCGGCCAGACCTTCCGGAATGGCGGCCACGGCCAGGGAAACGGCGATCATGAAGGAGTGCATAAGGACGTCGGCGCTGAAGCTGCCGGCGCGCAGAAGCTGCACGCCGAAGATGATCACGCAGATGGCCAGCACCAGCCAGGTCAGGGTCTTGGACAGCTGGCTGAGCTTGCGCTGCAGGGGGGTCTGGCCCTCCCGGGCAGTGGCCAGGGCGCCGGCGATCTTGCCCATTTCGGTGTCCATGCCGGTGGCGGTGATGACGGCGCTGCCCCGGCCGTAGGCCACGGAGGAGCCCATGTAGACCATGTTTTTCCGGTCGCCCAGAGGCACGTCCTTGCCGCCGTCGCGCAGGTTGATAATGTCAATGAACTTGCTCACGGGCACGCTCTCGCCGGTGAGGGCGGCCTCTTCCAGCTTCAGGCTGGCGCTTTCCAGCAGACGGCCATCGGCGGGCACGGCGTCGCCGGCCTCCAGCAGCACCACATCGCCGGGTACCAGGTCCTCGCTGCGCACGATGCAAACTTCGCCGTCGCGCAGCACCTTGGAGGTGGCGGCGGCCATTTCCTGCAATGCCTCGATGGCTTTTTCGGCTTTGTTTTCCTGATAGACGCCCAGGACGGCGTTGGCCACCACGACGAAGAGAATAATGAAGCTCTCCGCCAGGCTCTCGCCCTCGACAATGGCCAGGGCGCCGCTGATCACGGCGGCGGCCAGCAGCACCAGGATCATGGGGTTGGTAAGCTCTTTGAAGAATCGCTTGAGGATGCCGTCCTTTTTGGCTTCCGCCAGCCGGTTTTTGCCGCAGCGGGCCAGACGGCTTTCCGCTTCCGAAGCGCTCAGGCCCTTCTCGGTGCTGTCAAGCGCCTGGAGGACTTCGTCTTGCGGCAGGTCGTAATAACGCATGGGGGATCTTCCTTTCCGATGTTTTTTGCAGAAAAAAAGCGAGACCCATGCAGAGCGGCTTCACTCTACATGAGTCTCGTTGTATCCTGTCAAGCCAGGCGCAGGAGCGCCAGTGTTGTTGACTTAACACACCGCCGGCGGCGGTGCAACTACTCCCTCATGAGGGGGCCTTGAACGGGCCCGCTTTTTTCTGGAAAAAGCATATCAAAATGCCGGTAAAAAGTCAATAAGTGCTGCCTCAACAATTGTATACAATTAAAGATTTCTTTATTCCCGGCGAAGAAAAAAGCCCTGCTCCGGCAGGGCTTTTGAGACTGTCAAAGAAGTAAGTATATCGCAGCGAAGCCCGGGCAGGGCGAGCCGCCCGGCGGGGCCGGGCGTAAATCCGCGGGGCCTTGGGCCCCAAGGATTATGCCGGCCGAATTCACTTCGGCCGAGCAGATCAAATTAAGCTTGAAAAAAGCCCGCTTGCGGGCTTTTTGACAAGCGAAAAAGCCCTGCTCCGGCAGGGCTTTTTTGTTGCATTGCTTTACGCGGCGGGGACAACGCGGCCGGCGGGGCTGACCTCGTTGGGATAAATGGTGTATTCGCCGCTGGCCAGGAATTCGCACCAGAGCTTGGCCATCTCGGTGTTGCTGGCCACGATCACGGTGTCATCGGGGACGGTCATGTCGCCGCCGCCGACCTCCGCCGCGCAGCCCACGGTCCAGTCGTCGCCCACAAGGTAGGTGCCGTTGTCGTAGATGAGCTCATCGCCCACGGTGAGGCTGACCACCGTGAAGGTGGCGGGATCATAGGTGCAGGAAAGGCCCGCGACCTGGAACATGTTGTTGTTTTCGCTGCCGATCTTGGCGCAGGAGGTGTTCATCTTGCTCACCAGCTCGGCGGCGGTGTATTCGGCATAATAGATCTTCAGCGGGTTGGCAAACACGCTCATGGCATTGACCAGGGTGATCTCGCCGGCGTCCACAGAGGAACGGACCCAGAAGCCGGGGTACAGGGCGATGGAGATGGGATCGCCGTCCCAGTACTTCTGCGCCACCCAGAGGATGCCGTCCGCCACCAGGTCGCCCAGGTTGGTCTCGTTGGCGCGCACGCCGCCGCCCACATCGCCGGCGCTGATGCGCTGGCCGTTGAGGAAGTAGTCGGTGGTGGCGTAAACCGTGGTGTAGCCGTCGGCGTCCAGATGGGCGAAGCAGCGGTCCACGGCGGCCTGAACGTCAGCGTCGGGCTGGATGCCGGTGTAGCTGCCGTCTTCGTTGGGCACGAAGTTCTCGCAGTCCTTGGCAACGACCTCGCCGTCGTTCATGTACAGATACATAACGCCGATGGCGTTGCCGAAGCAGGAGGCCTGGTTGACGATGGTGGCATCGGCGGTCTCTGCAAAGAGGTAGCCCTCGCCCTGGTTGATGATGGAGTGGGTGTGGGAGTCGATGATGCCGTCCAGGCCGGTGGTCTTCTTGGCGACCTGGGCGGAGTTGGTGTCGTTGGAGCTGGTTTCGGTGGAATCCGGGGAGAACCAGCCGGTGTGAGCAATCATGACGGTCGCATCGGCCCCGGCGGCCGCCAGAGCGTCGCTGCAGGCCTGAGCCACGGGGATGGTGGAGCTGCTGGCGAAATAGGCATCGGTGATGCTTCCGCCCTGGGTGGATTCGCCGAACAGGCCGATCCTGGTGCCAAGGGCGGTCTCGGCGATGACGCAGTCATCCAGAAGGTTGTCGCCGGTCTCCAGGTTGTAGGCTTCCAGGTTCAGGGCGCTGTAGTCGATGCTGCCGTCCTCGTTCAGGCTCAGAACATCGGAGTAGAGGTCCACGAAGGTTTCCACGCCCACCGTGGGCTCGTAAGAGGCGGCATAGCCGGCGATGTCGACGGTCTCCGAGGCCGTCAGGTTGGCCAGCAGGGTGGTCAGGCCGTTGGCGTTGCCCAGAATGGACAGCAGATAGCTGCCGATGCCCTGGTCGGTCACGCCGCCGTCGTTGTTGCCCCAGGTCTGGTAGTCATAGACCTTCATCATGATGTAGGGGATGTACTCGCCATCGTACACATGGGCAGCGGCATAGCCGCCGGCGTAGATGTCGCCGGCACTCACGGCCAGCACCAGGCTGTAGTTGCCGGACTGCTCCAGCTGAGTCTTGAGGCCCTTGACATAGGGCTCGCTTTCCAGGAAGCCGTGGGTGTCGTTGGTGTGGACGATGGCCACCACTTCGTCATACTCGCTGACGAACTGCACGCCGCCCATCACGGTGCCGTTTTCCACCGTGTCACTTTCCTTGAAGAACACGATCACCGGGGTGGCGTAGTCGATCGCGGCGGATTCCACAGCGGCGCCCTCCTCGAGCTCCAGACGGTCCACCACGCAGTTATCTTCCACGGTCCAGGTCTCGCCGGCTTTGACGGTGATGTCGCCCAGGCTTTCGCCGGCGTCCTCGCCGGTGTAAAGGCCGGTCAGATCCATGCCCAGGTCCTCCACAGCCTCGTAGGGGCGGGTGATGATGGTCATGTCTTCCGCGGCGGCGGTGGTGCTCACGGCGGTGGTTTCACCGCTGGCTGCATCGGTCGGAGCAGCGGCTGCGGCGGCCGGTTCGGCCGGCGCCGGGGCGGCTTCGGCGGCTTCCGCCTCCACCGGGGAGGCGCAGGCGCACAGGCTCAGCACCATGCACAGCATCAGAAGCAAACTAATCAGCTTTTTCATGTTCTTCTCCTTTTTGTTATGTATTCAAAAGGTTTTGAATTTCGATGCATTGAAGGCGTCCGGCGGCTTCCGGTGCGCAGACCGATGCCGGGCAGTCCCCGGGCAGACGGAAGTCGCTGAAGACCCAGGGCGGCTGGGGGCTGTGGACATCGTACTCATCCAGAGCCAGTATCCGATCCCGGCTGTCCGCCTTGACCCAGGCCTCTTTCCGGGCCCAGAGGGCCAGCAGCGCCCGGTTTTGTTCTTCCGGAGGCAGCGATTCCAGCCATTGCCGCTCCGCCGGGCAGAAACGCCGGGCCAAAGACAGCCTGGCGGGGCGCGGCTCCTGCACGTCCGCTCCCACCGGGCGGTCGCTTACGGCGCAAAGGGCCCAGGGACCGGAATGGGAGAGGCTGAAGAAAAGCGCCCCGCTTTGCAGCACGGGCTTTCCCGCGGGCAGAAGCTCCACCGGGCTTTCGGGGTCTATGCCGCAGCGGACCATGGCCTGCTGCCACAGAACGCCGGCGCCCACGCTGGCGCAGAAGGCAGCTTCGTTTTGGATGCGCCGGGCTTTTTCCTGCCGCCAGAGAGGCAGGGAAGGAACAAGGCGCTTTGCCTGTGCCGGCGCGGGCAGAGAAAGATAAAATACTTCCAGCATGGTTTATCGGTTGGGATAGTAGGATTCGTAATAGTATGTATAGGGATAGCCGTCCCGGAAGTGATAAAAGCTCTGGGCGCTGTAGGTGCTGTTGTGCTGAGCCTGCTGGGGGTCATAGAGATAGTCCACGCCGTCTTCCGGGATGATGACCCAGCAGTGGTCGTAGCGGCCGGCACGGTACTGGCCGAAAATGGTGATGGCCTGATAGCCAAGCGCCCGGGCGGCCAGGCAGAAGGTGGAGGCCATGCCCACGCAGTCGCCGCCGCCCCGGGTCAGGCAGGACTCCGCCCAGGGGATCTCGAAATCGGTGTCGCCGTAATTCATTTTTGTGGGCAGATGCGCCACGGAGGCAGGAATGTAGGTATAGTTGCGGCGGATGTAGGTGAAAGCGGCTTCCAGCATCTCATCCCGGGTCATATCCTCGGTGGTGCAGCTTCGCAGCAGCTCTTCCACCAGAAGATCCACCGAGGCATCGCCGCAGGTGTAGAAGCCGTCGCTGCCGAAGTCCAGATGGCCCAGACTCTGCCCCCGGAGGATGGTGCCGTTTTCGGCCACATACACCAGCTTGCTGTCAATGAGATAGCTGCCGGGCTCCAGACTGTCGCAGCGCCAGGATTCCAGATCGTTGACCAGCTCGTATTCATGGGCCTGGGTGGCTTCCATGATGTCGGCATAATAGAGGTTGTCCACGCCCGCGTCGGGGAAGCTTTCGTAGTCGGCGGACAGAAGGGTCATGGCGGCGTCGCCGCTGCGGCCCAGGACCCGGTTCAGGATCTGGCAGAACTGGGCGCGGGTGAGGGCGGTGTCGGGATAGAACTTGCCGCCGGCCTCCACCCAGCCCCGGGTGACGGCGTTTTCAATGGCGGCTTCGGCCCAGTGGCCGGCAATGTCGGAAAAAGAGGGTATCTGGGGCAGCAGGGCAGCGTCGTCGTGCTGGGCGCTGCGGCGCAGGAAGCTGCCCACATAGGGGGCCGTTCCCTCCTGGGGCGCCGGATAAAAGACGGACAGCATGGTCACCAGCTGGGCCCGGGACAGAAGTCCGTCGGGCTGAAATTCGCCGGTGGAGTCCGAGATGACATGCCAGGCGGCCAGGCAGGAGACGGCGGCGTAGCAGGCGTCTTCCGGCTGGATATCCGAAAAGGAGCAGCTGCCCTCCACGGGGTTTTTCAGCAGGGTATAGAGCATCTGGCAGGCTTCCCCCCGGGTCACCAGGGCGTCCGGCAGTATGCGGCCGGTTTCGTCGGGGAACAGATAGGGGATATGCTCGTCCGTGATCAGCGCCGGCGCGCCCAGCGGGCCCTCCGGCGGCGAGGGGTAATGCGCCGCCAGAAGCGCCGTGTCTGCGGCCTCCGGGCTGTCCTGGATCTGCGCGCTGCAGCCGCTCAGAAACAGAAGCAGGATCAGGAAAAGACAGATGATTCGTTGTCTCAATGTGTTTCGTTCCTTTTGTCTTTAGTACAGAACGCGGGGGACTTACCACCAGGGGGAGTACCAGTAGTTGTAGATGCTGTGGTTATAGATGCGGAAAAGGTCATAGCCGTAGTGCCGGGAACGGGTGGATTCCATTTCGGGGTCATAGATGAAGTTGACGCCGTTTTCCGGGATGACCACCCAGCTGTGATCGGCATAATACTGGTTGATCTGGGCCTGGACGATGTAGGCATTGAAGCCCAGGGCCCGGGCCAGCAGGCCGAAGGCTGCGGCGTAATCGTAGCAGTTGCCGCCGCCGTAGACGAAAAAGCGCTGCGTGCGGTAGGCGTATTCCAGCTGTTCATAATCCGGGTAGTCGCCCACCCAGGGGATCTTGATGTACACCGGCCCCCGCACACAGCGGAGGTAAGCGGCCCGCAGGGCCTGATCGGCACTCATGTTGTCGGTGCCCAGTTCCAGAAGGACCTGAGAAATCAGTTCGTCGGTTTCCGCCAGACCGGTGGTATAGCGGCCGTTGGCGTCGAAATCCCAGTTGAGATAGCGGGTGTTGCGCAGCAGCCGGCCGTTTTCGTTCACATAGTACAGCCGCCCCAGCAGCCGGTGGAAGCCAGGCTCCAGCGGGAAGCCCAGCCAGACCTCGGCGCCGTTTTCGATTTCATAGTCGTGGCTGCAGCTGGCCTCCATGATGTCGGCAAAGGCGGGATGATCCGCCGGGACGTCGCTGTAGAGGGTGAAGGCGCCGGACACGAGGATGGTGCCTTCGTCGCCGGAACGGCCCAGGATCCGGTTCAAGGTCTGGCAGAATTCCGCCCGGGTCACGGCCACGTCCGGCCCGAAAGCGCCGCCGGGGTCCAGCCAGTCCAGCGCCACGGCGCTTTCGATGGCGGCCTGGGCCCAGTGGCCGGCGATGTCGGAGAAAGAGGCGATGCCCGGAAGCATTTCCGGGGCCTCAAACTGGCCCTGCCGGCGCAGGAAACTGCCCACATAGGGAAGGGATTCTGTCTCGGACAGGGGATAAAAAGCTTTCAGCATGGTGAAAAGCTGGGCCCGGGAGATCAGGTCGTCCGGGCGGAAGCTGCCGGTGGAATCGGAAAAAACGCCCCAGGCAGTCAGTCCGGCCACGGCCTCATAGCAGGCATCGTCCGGGCCGATGTCCGAAAAGGAGCAGGCACCCTCCTTGGGGTTTTTCAGCAGCGTATAGAGCATTTGGGCCACCTGCCCCCGGGTGAGAAGGCCATCGGGCTGAAAGCTGCCGTCTGCCTCCGGAGCCATATAGGCGATGTGCTCTTCCCGGTTGAGCAGGGGCACGCCCAGAGCCAGTCCGGAGGGCTCTTCCGGGAGGTCGAACAAAGCGGGCATGGCGCCGGCCGGGGAAAACTGGGCGGCACAGCCGGTGAGGCAAAGGCAGAAAAGAAGCAGTATGAAAATGGGAAAGCGTCGTTTCAAACCGAAGATACCTTCTTTTTGTTTTCTATCGTCTTCGGCCAGCGGCCGTTATATACAGGGTCATGACTCCTCGGCGGCCGAGGAAAACGCGGGGAGGAAATGGGTCCCGGGCGGCGCAGGTTGCGCCGCCCGGAAGAATGCTTGCGTTCAGAGGGCGTTAGCCGATGCCGCCCTCGAGCAGGGCGCCCACCAGGCCGGCTTCATCCTGGAGGGAAATGGTGCCGCTTTCTTCGTCATAGCTCATCTGAACGCCCAGCGCGGTCAGCAGGTCGCCCAGATCGAAGGTGAAGCTGCCTTCGGCGGCGGAACCGGCCACGTCGATGGCGGCCACTTCCACGCCGTTGATGTTCAGCGCCAGCGCGTTGTCCGCTTCGGCGGCGCCGGCCAGAATGACCACGCCTTCGTAGGTCTTGCCGGCTTCCAGTTCGTCGATCTTGGTGCCGGTGGTCCAGTCATAGAAGAGGTCTTCGTTGCTGAGCGCGCAGTCCACGTAGATCTCCACGTCGCCCTGGATGCAGGCGGGGTCGGCCACGGTGAGGCTGTAGAGGCTGGAGTCGCCGGTGACATTCCAGACGGAATCGGCGTCGATGCTCATGCGGACGCCCCAGACGGTCTCGTAGCTGTCGTTGTAGATGAAGGTCTGCAGAGCGGTTTCCAGATCGGCCATCTCGCCGGAGGCGTCGGTGAGCTCATCGGCGGGAAGGGCTTCCACCCGCTCGGTCCAGTAGCTGTTCCAGCCGGCCAGGGTGGTGGAGACCACCTTGCCGTTGAGGGTGGCGTTTTCCAGGCTCAGGTCCATCTTGCGCATGTAATCCTCGTGGAGCACGTCGCCGTTGACGGTCATGTTGCGGAAGATGACTTCGTCGCCGATGTATTCCGCGCCGTCCTGGGGATAGATGCCGGAGGCCATGGAGTCATAAACGAACATGCTGTGCACGGCGATGCCGGTGCGGCTGTAAAGCTCGCAGTCGTCGAAGACCAGCTTGCCGCTGTGGCTCTTGATGAGGGCGGCGGCGCCGGACTGGTATTCGCTGGCCATGGCGCTGGTGCCGGTGGACTCGGAGGCCCAGTCGGCGAAGGTGGTGCCGTCGGCGAAGACCAGGTCCTCTTCCAGGGTGGAGATGTAGGCGTTGGTGATGTAGGCCACGGCCTGAGAGTCGGCGCCGGCCATGTCCGCGTGCATCATAATGGGCTGGTCATGGGCCACGATGACGGTGCGGCCGTCGGTGTGGACGGGGGTGAGAAGATCGCCGTCGCCGTCGTAGGGGGCGGTGGCCACGTCGCTTGCTTTGTCCAGGCTGTCCACGGTGAGCTGGGCATTGCGGCAGACCGTGATGCCCACGTTGCCGCCCAGCACCTTGCTGCCGTAAACAAAGGCGGTGCAGCCGGCCGCGTCGTAGATGGCGTAGCCGCCGGAGCCGATGTTCTGGACGTCGGAGTTCACCACGTACATGGTGGTGGAGGTGTTGTCATAGCTCAGGGCGCCCCAGGCGTTTGTGTAGCCGATGGAGTTGAGGAACCAGACATCGCCGCCCATGAGGAGCATGGCCCGGGTGGTGGTGTTGTTGATGTAGCTGTCCTCCACGATCAGGTCGGGCAGCTGGGTGGCGTTTTTATCCCGGGTGGTGGAGGGAATGTGGATGGTGGGACGGCCGGTGCCGGCGGCGTCCATATAGGCGTTCTGGATGGTGATGGACTTGCCGTTGAAGGCCAGGCCCACACCCCGGGCGGTCTCCACAGCGGATTCGGGATCGGCTTCGTTTTCATCCACGGTGGAGATGAGAATGCTGTTGTAGCTTTCGCCGTTGGGGGCTTCGTAGTAGTCCTCGCTGCCGCCGAAACGGAAGGTGGTGGTCTCGTCGGTGAGGGCGTTGATCACGATGCCGGAGTTGCCCACTTCGGTCTCTTCGTTCCAGTCCATGCGGCCGCCGATGATGCTCACACCGTCCATGACGTATTCTTCGCCGATGGCGGGCGCTTCCAGCGCCTGCTGGAGCTGGACATCAAAGGCGTCGGTGTTGTTTTCGCTGAGGATGTAGCCGTCCTCGCTGTATTCGATGTAGATGGCGGCCTGCGCGCCCAGCAGGTCCACGGCGCGGGTGGAGTTGTCGGGGGGACGGCTGGTGGCGCTGCCGCCCTGGGAGGTGTCGGGAAGATCGGAGGCATAGGCACCCACGCTCAGGATCATGCAAAGGGCCAGTGCCAGAGACAGGATCTTGCGAAGTTTCATGGCTGTGTTCTCCTTTCTTGGTTAAAGCTAAATCAATTAATTTTAACATCAAAACACCCAATTTATCAATATATAATATTCCAATATATAGTGATAATTGTGGTCAGAATAACGAAAACGGGGGCGGATGTAGGGTCCGCCCCCGCATATTTTCTTATTCGCTCCGCTCATACAGAGCCCCGCAGCGCCGGTAGGGCTGGGCCACATAGCGCACCGATGCGATCCGGGGCCCGGAAACCCCGAATTTGGGATTGTAGCCAAACAGGTTTATGTAGCGCTCCAGATCGGGCTTCTCCTGTTCCATGGCGATGAGAAGCTCCGCCGTGGCGGCGGTGTCGTCGATGGCCCGGTGGGTGTTCTGTCCCCGAAGGGCGTAGGCCTCAATGGCGTTTGCCAGCTTGTGGGGATAGTCCCGCCGGTCCTTGTAGACGCTCAGAGCGTCCAGCATTTCAATACCCTTCAGCTGTCCGGCCAGTCCCAGCCGCTGCAGGAAATAAAACAGGAAGCAAAGGTCGAACTGGGCGTTGTAGGCCACCACCAGGGTCCGGCCGCCGGAGAGCATCTCCACAAAGCGGCGCCCTGCCTCTTCCTTGGAAACACCTTCGGTTTCCAGCATCAAAGGGGTGATGCCGGTGAGCTTTGTGATCTCCGGGGGCAGGCTCCGGCCCGGCGACAGGCGGAGGAAAAGATCCATTTCCGCCGTGGTAACGATCCGGCCGTCCCGGGCTTCCAGCTTCAGCGCGGCCAGCTCGATGATCTCGTCGTTTTTGTGGTCGATGCCCGTGGTCTCGGTGTCCAGGATGATGAGCTGGTCATAACGGGCGAAAAGTTTCTCAAGAGGCATATTTTATCTCTTTCTGTGGGGGTTTATTGTTTGAAAAAGCCGCAGTGGATGGCCTTTGTGGGGCAGCTGACCCTGCATTTTCCGCAGCGGATGCAGTCCGGGCTGTTGGCCTTATCATACATGGGGATGTCCAGACCGCAGGCTTTTTGGCACTGGCCGCAGCGGATGCAGGCCTCCGGGTCCACCCGGTAGCGGAACAGGGACAGCGGGTTGAACAGCCCGTAAACGGCACCCAGGGGGCAGAACCAGCGGCAGAAAGGCCGGAAAACGAACACGCTGAGCACCAGAAAGAGCAGCAGAACAAGCATTTTCCAGGAAAAAAGCCATCCGGCGGCGGCCCGCAGGCCGGAGTTGGCGATCATCAGCGGGATGCCGCCCATCAGAGTGCCCGAGGGGCAGAGCCAGCGGCAGAACCAGGGCGTGCCAAGGCCCGCGGCATCCCTGACCAGCGCCGGCAGCCCCAGCACAAGCACAAGGAGGACGGCGTAGCGCAGCTTTTTCAGCCAGCGGTCGCCGGGGATCTTCCGGATCTTTTTGCCCGGCAGACGGTGCAGGAGGTCCTGCACCAGGCCGAAGGGGCAGAGCCAGCCGCAGACCAGCCGCCCCACCAGCACGCCGACGACCATGAGAAAGCCGGTGACGTAGAAAGAAAAGTCGCTGCTGCGCCCGGTCAGCACCGCCTGCAGCGCCCCCATGGGACAGGACCCCAGGGCACCGGGACAGGAATAGCAGTTGAGCCCCGGCAGGCACAGGTTTTTCAGCGGCCCCTGATAGATGCTGCCCCGGAGAAAGCCGGGGAGATGGGCGTTGCTCAGTGCGGTAAAGCCGAGCTGCACCAGCAGCCGGGCCTCTTTTTTCAGTTTGGCAAAAAAAGCTTTCATCCGATGCCGATGCACTCCAGGCAGATCCGCACGGCCTTGGTCAGAACGATCCCGGCCTCGCCCCGGCAAAGGCCCAGAACGAGGAAGATCAGGCCCAGGGCCAGAAGCCCCAGGCTTCCCCACAGCCGCTTACTCATTTTCCAGAAGCTTCAGCCGGGCTTCCACTTCGGCCTGCCAGGCCTCCAGACTCTTGGCGCCCAGCACCGGTTCGCCCACGGGCTGGCCCTGGGCATCCACAAAATAGGTGGTGGGGAAGGAATAGAGGTCGGCCAGGAAGGGAAGCATGGCTTCGCTGACCAGCAGATGGGGATAGCTGGTGCCGGTGGCGGCCAGGATCTCTTCCGCCGCGGTGCGCTCGGCCTCGGTGAGACCGGTCATGATCTGGCCGGTCATGTTGTTGGTTTCCACCAGAAGACCGAAAACGCCCAGCCCCTGTTCCCCGTACAGGGCGGACAGCTCCTCCAGTGCGGGCATTTCCTGGATGCAGTAGCCGCACCAGGTGGCCCAGATGTTGATCATGTTCAGCCGGTTCTCCGCCAGAGCGTCGGCGGTGACGGGGTTTCCGTCAAAGTCCACGGTGTCCAGCCGGTCAAACAGACTGGTCGGCGCGGTCAGCAGGGGCTCTGCGTTATCGTAGGCCACCAGTTCGGTTTTCCCGCAGGCGCAAAGCAGCGCCAGCGTCAGACACAGAAGCGAAAAGAGCAGGGTCTTTTTCATAAAATCTCCTTCAAAGGCTTTTGTCTATTTTAGCATACCCGCTTGGCGCTGGCAATCGGCTGTGTTATACTCAAAAAAACATTCCGGAAAAAGGCGGGGATATGTATGGACTATACGGGAAAGCGTATTTCGGTGCTGGGCGATTCCATCAGCACCCTGAAAGGATACACGGAAACGGCCGGCTGCTTTTACGGCGGCAGGCTCTGCGCCCAGGCGGGCATCCGGGACGTGCATGATATGTGGTGGATGCGGGTCATCGACGGTCTGGGGGGCGTTCTGGAAAAGCCCAGCGCCTTCATGGGCTCCTGCGTGTCCGAGGGCTTTGGTCTGGGCCGCTGCGGCATAGAGCGGGCGGACGAGCTGGGCGCGCCGGAGGTGGTGTTGGTGCATATGGGCGTCAACGACGCCTTCTTTGAAGTGCCGGAGGCGCTGTTTGCCGAAGAATACCCCCGGCTGCTGGCCCGGCTGAAGGAGCTTTATCCCCGGGCAGAGATCTGGTGCTCCACCCCCATGCGGGGGCGCAAGGTCCTGGACGAGGTGCCCATGTTCTCGGACAAGACGAATCTGCCTCTGGAGCGCTGGGCGGAGATCATCCGGGCGGCTGCGGCGGAGGCCGGGGCCCATGTGGTGGAGCTCTGGGCCGGCGGCGAGGCCTATGATGCGGTGGACGGCAGTCACCCCACCGCCGGGGGCATGGAGACCATTGCCCGGCTCTGGCTGCAGGCCATGACAAAATAAAAGAAGCAGGAATTGCCCGGGCTTCGCTGCGATATTCCTGCTTCTTTGACAGTCTCAAACCGGCCACCGCCGAAGCGGTGGCCGGTCTTTTTATTTGTTATGCTTCAAAGGGGATCGGAGGGATCAGTCGATGCCGCCGAAGCCCCCGGGAGGCTCTTCGCCGGGCGCCAGATCCGCAGGAGGATCGGGGGGCATGGAGCCGTCGGCCAGGGTGGGCATTTCCTCGCTGGCCTCTTCGGCCGCGGGCTCGACCATGATGATGCCGCTGTCAAGGACGGTGATAACGCCGTTGACGGTGGAGGTCTCGTCCACGTTCAGCACGGAGACATAGCTGGTCTCGGTGACGTTCCAGACGGAGCCGTTGGTCAGGGTGACGATGACGCCGTTGTTCACGGTCTCGCTGGCGGTGCAGGTCACATTACCCAGGTGCTCGCGGTAGCCGTAGACCAGGCCGTCTTCGCCCACGATGGGCTCGTCGCCGTAAGCCACATAGCGGTCAACGCCGTCCACCTCATGCTCGCTCCAGCCGGAGGAGATGATGCCGGTGATCTCGGTGTTGTCCAGGGTGAGGACCAGGTTCTTGCTGGTGAACTGGTGGCAGTTGTAGATGTCGCCCACCAGTGCGGTCTCGCCGATGCAGTCCTCGAAGTAGGCTTCCACGACTTCGTTGTAGTAGTACTCGGTGCCGGAGGTCCACATGGTGGAGGCGGGGCCCCAGTTCTTGGTCTGGGTCACGTCGTGCGTCTCATCCTTGGGAGCGATGCTGTCATCGAAGGTGATGGCGGTGCCGCCCAGGGAGCCGGGGTCATCGGAGTCGAAGGCCAGCAGGATCACGGGGGCGTTGATGAGGCAGTTGCGGACATAGAGGTTGGAGCCGGTGGCGCCCATGGTCATGGTGGCGGAGGCGGCGTTCTCGTCCAGGTTGTCCTGGGTGTAGCCGTCGCCGGTGCCCTTGTAGATGAAGGCGATCTCGCCGGCGTTGAGCTCGGCGTCGGCGCAGAAGGTGATGCCGCCGGCGTTGGAGTGGTTCATCATGATGCTCTTGCGGGCATTGACCACGGTGCCGTTGACGTAAGCGATGGAGGCGTATTCGTTGGCTTCCACATTGCCGTAGTCAGCGTTGACGCTGCAGCCGGAGTAGACGTTGATGTTGGAGCCGATGGAGTAGGAGGAGTAGCCGGTGCGGCCCTCTTCCATGCCGATGATATTCAGCTCGGAGTCAACCAGGGTGTTCTTGCCGGTGTAGTAGTAGAGGCTGGTGTCGTTGGTCTCGGGCAGAGCTTCCAGCGCTTCCGCGGAGTCCACGGCGTCAAGCGCCGCCAGGTATTCGTCGGTCAGGCCGGTGGCGGCCACGGCGAACTCATTCAGCGCCATGATCTCGCCGTCGGCGTTGGCATAGCCTTCGCCTTCCACATAGGCGGCCTGCAGCTTGGCCAGGTCTTCGGCGATGGGGGCTTCGGTGCCGTCCACGGACAGGCTGGCCCAGCCGAAGGAGTCAAGAACGGTGTTGTAGTAGTAGACGTCGTAGTAGTCGCAGAACTGGCAGGTGCGCACCACGCCGTGCAGACCCAGAACCCAAACCGCGCAGTCTTCACCCTCAAGGTCGCCGGTGGAGTAGAAGTGGCTGTTGGAGACGTAGATGTGGGGGTACTCGTCGTGGGTGCTCAGACCGCCGAACAGGGCGGTACGGGTGACGCCGTCGCCGGTGATGTTCACGTTGTCGATGCGGACGATGGAGTCGCCGGTGGCCGCGATGGCGCAGCCGTCGCCGGTGAAGTCGTTGCCGCCGGACTCGTGGTTGCCGGTCTGCAGGATGTGGAAGGTGGAGTCGGTGATGTTGTATTCACCGCCGGTCACGGTCACGATGCTGATGTTGGGGTCGTCCACGGTGATGTTGGCGCCGGAGATGCCTTCGGCGGTCACTTCGCCGTTGAGGGCGGCCTCGGCGGTGATGAGCTCATCGCCGGTCTGGAGGATGATGGACTTGGTGCTGTAGTCCGCGGAGCCGTCGTTGCTCTCGGACATCTTCACCGGGGTGAAGACCACGGCGCCTGTGTAGGTGCCGGCAGCCTGGGGGGTGTAGTTGCCGTCCACGGTCATGACCACGAAGTAGCCATCTTCGCCGGTGAAGCCGGCGCCTTCGGCGATGGTCAGGCCGTTGGGATAGCTCTTGATCTCGGTGAGCACGTCGTAGCTGGACAGCACGTCGCCGGCCGCTTCGCCGGAAGGCTCGCCGGAGGCCAGCGCCACGGTGGTCAGGCTCAGGACCATGACCAGCGTCAGCAGCAGGCTCATGAGTTTTTTGGTGTTTCTCATAATTCCTCCTTATAGTGTTGATGGAAGGGTTTACACTTTCATTAAAATATTTCCGGGAAGCGTTGTCAAGCGTTTTGCGGAGGGGTAGCTGCCGGAAAAAATCCGGTTTTTATGGTGTTTTTGACGAAATTGCTGTGTATTCCCCGGGGACGGTTGGGAAAATGAAATGAAAAATCCCGCAGACCCGAAGGTCTGCGGGATCGGTTTTGCAAACGGATATCAGCCGAAAAGCTCCGCCATGGACAAAGTCTCGAAGCCTTCGGCCCAGACGATCTCGGCGGTCTCGGACAGGGCGGACATCTCCACGTTGAACTGCTCGCTCATGCCGGCCTGCCGCAGGGTGACGGATTCGCCGTAGATGTTCTGGCCCAGCACGGTGTCGGCGGTGATGGGCTGCCGCAGGATGATGTGGTAGCCGTATTCGCTCTCCACCACGCCGCTGAGCTCATAATTCTCGTCCAGGGCCAGCACGGCGTCCTCAAAGGCGGTGACCATCTGGCCGGAAACGAAGACATAGCCGTCGGGGCTGGTGGCAAGGCCGGAGTCCTGGGAGTTGGCCATCATCAGCTCGTCGAAAAGGGCCAGGAAGGCGCTGTTATCGCCGCTGGCGGGCACATAGGCCTCGGCCAGCTGGGCGTAGAGCTCGTCGGCAGCGGCCTTGGCGGCGGCGATCTCGTCTTCCGTCAGGGCCTCCCGGGTGGTCTCGTCCACGGTGAGGAGCAGAATGTGCTTGGCGTTCATGTAGCCCTGCTCCGCACCCCAGGCCAGGGCCTCATCGTCGGTGTAGACGGCGGTGATGTCGTTGTAAAGGGCCTGCTCGGAGAGCAGCTGCTTGGTGATGCGGGTGTAGAGCTCGCGGTCGATGCCGGCGCTTTCGATGTAGGCGTCGAACTGGGCGTTCTCGTCTTCGCTGAGGGTGCCGTCGCCATCGCCCACAGTGAGGTCAACGTCGCTGAGGACCTGGGCTTCCACGTCCTCCGGCGCCGGGCTGATGCCCCGGGCGTCGGTTTCCGCCAGGATCAGATGGTAGTACAGAACGTCGTTCTGGGCCATGATGCGGACCACTTCTTCGTTGGTGTTGGCGGTGTAATAGGCGTTCAGCGCGCTCCAGTCGGAGATGGTGCCGAAGCTGTTCTCCACCGACATGCGGTAGTTGTCCAGCCAGTAGAAGTATTCATCCCAGGTGATCTCGCTGCCGTTGATGGTGGCTACCACGGTGTCGGCGGCGTAGGCGTTTTTGGGATCGGCGGCCTCGGCTGCCTCGGCGGCGGCCTGCTCGGCCACGGCAATCTCCTCGTCGCTGTAGCTTTCCACATGGCTCTGGCTGCAGCCGGTCATGCAGACCAGCGCCAGGCAGAGAGCCAGAAGAATGGCAAGAATTTTTTTCATGTGTGTTCCCTCGATTTCAAAGCGTAGTAAAATTGTGCCCAACTATCATATCAAAAAAGAATTCTTTTGTCTATATCCGATTCCGGACGGTTCTTGACGGACGGGATGCCGGATGATAATATACACTGGATCGGTTATGCCCCTTCGGGGCATAGCCGAAATCCTGAAACATGACAGGGATGAAACATGAACGTTATCATCGTGGGCGCGGGCAAGGTGGGCTATGCCGTGGCCCAGGAACTCTGCCGGGAGGATCACAACGTTACCGTGGTGGATAAATCCCCCGAGCGCATCAATCTGGTCAACAGCACGCTGGACGCCATCTCCATCTGCGGCGAGGGCGGCATCGAAAGCCTGCGGCTGGCCGGGGCGGAAAATGCCGACCTTCTGGTGGCTGTCACCAACTCCGACGAGGCCAATATCCTCTGCTGCATGGTGGGGCGGAAGCTGGGCGTGAGCCACGGCATCGCCCGGGTGCGGGAGGCGGAGCATTTCCGGCAGGTGGTGCTTTTGCAGAAAGAGCTGGGCCTTGCCATGACCGTCAACCCCGAGCATGCCGCCGCCCGGGAGATCTCCCAGGTGCTGCGCTTCCCCTCGGCGGCCAAGGTGGAGCCCTTTGCCAAGGGCCAGGCAGAGCTGGTGGAGTTTGTGCTTCCGGAGGGCAATCCCCTGTGCGGGCTGCCGCTGCGGGAGTATCACAGCCGTTTCGGCCGGGGTACGCTGGTCTGCGCCGTGCGCCGGGAGGACAAGGTGTTTATCCCCAAGGGCGACTATGTGTTCCGGGCCCTGGACAGCCTGAGCGTGGTGGGTGCGCCCAAGTCCATCCATGCCCTGTTTAAAGATCTGCATATTTTCCGCAGGCCCGTGCGGCATGTGATGATCGTGGGCGGCGGCCGCATCAGCGTATATCTGGCCCAGCAGCTGCTGGAGATGGGCATCCGGGTGAAGATCCTGGAGATCGACCCGGAGCGCTGCGAGCAGGTGAAGGACCTTCTGCCGAAGGCGGAGGTGATCTGCGGCGACGGCGCCCGGCCCGATCTGCTGGCGGAGGAGGGCATGGCGGAAACCGACGGCTTTGTGACCCTTACCGGCCGGGATGAGATCAACCTGATCCTGGCGGCGCTGGCCCGGAAAGAGGGCGTGGAGAAGGTGGTGACCAAGGTCAACGAGGATCACTTCATGGAGCTGGCGCACTCCTTTGGCCTGGACGCTCCCGTGCGGCCCCGGCTCATCACCGCCGGACGGATTCTGCAGTATGTGCGGGGCATGGAAAATTCCGCCGGCAACAGCGGCGTGGAGACCCTGCGGCGCATTGTGGACGGTTCGCTGGAGGCTCTGGAGTTCCGGGCTCACGAGGATTCCCGCTGTCTGGGACGGACCCTGATGGAGCTGCCCATCCGGCCCGGTATCCTGCTGGGGGCCATCATCCGGGAGGGGCGCTGCTTCATCCCCGGCGGCAGCGACCGCATTGAAGCGGGCGACAGCATCCTGGCTGTGGCCGAGGTGGACAACGACCATCTGATCGGCTGTCTGGACGACATTCTGAAGTGATATGAATTACCGGATCGTAGCGAAAGTAATTGGCCGCATTCTGGCCATCGAGGCGGCGCTGCTGGTGCTGCCCGCCCTTGTGGCGCTGATTTATGGCGAGAGTCCGGCGCCCTGGCTGTGGGGCATGCTTATCACCGGCGCGGCCGGCGGTCTTTTGCATATCTTCAAGCCAAGAAGCCGGGAGTATTACGCCCGGGAAGGCTTTGTGTCTGTGGCGCTGAGCTGGCTTCTGATGAGTCTTTTCGGGGCCCTTCCCTTTGTGCTGTCCGGGGATATCCCGAACTATGTGGACGCCCTGTTTGAAATGGTCTCGGGCTTCACCACCACCGGCGCCAGCGTTCTGGCCCGGGTGGAGGATATGAGCCGGGCAGGGCTGTTCTGGCGGAGCTTTTCTCACTTTATCGGCGGCATGGGTGTGCTGGTGTTCATGATGGCGGTGATGCCCATGAACGAAGAATACTCCATGCATCTGCTCCGGGCGGAGGTGCCCGGGCCGGTGAAGGGGAAGCTGGTGCCAAAAATGCGCCAGACGGCCCGTATCCTTTACCTGATCTATGTGGCCATGACGGCGATCCTGGCGGTGCTGCTGCTTTGCGGCGGCATGCCCCTGTTTGACTCTCTGGTGCATGCGTTCGGTACTGCCGGCACCGGCGGCTTCGGCATCAAGTCCGCCAGCATCGGGTATTATGACAGCGCCTACATCGATGTTGTCATCGGTGTGTTTATGCTGCTGTTCGGCGTGAACTTCAACCTTTACTATCTGGTGCTTCTGCGCCGGAGCCTGAAGGGCTTCCGGAGCGAGGAGCTGTGGTGCTATCTGGGGCTGGCGGCCTTTGCGTCGCTGACCATTGCCCTGAGCCTGCTGCCGGAGTACGGCAGCTTCGGCCGGGCCCTGCGGTATTCCTTTTTCCAGGTGACGGCCATCATGAGCAGTACCGGCTATGCCACCGCGGACTTCAACCTCTGGCCCCAGTATTGCCGGGTGCTGATTGTGATCCTGATGTTCATCGGCGCCAGTGCCGGCTCCACCGGCGGCGGCATAAAGGTGTCCCGCATCCTGCTGGCGGTAAAGACATCCGTCAACGAGATCCGCCGCCAGCTCTACCCCCGGTCGGTGAGCCGGGTGACGCTGGATGGGGAGCGCCTGGATACCAAGGCGGTGCATACCACCTGCATTTTCCTGATCCTGTATATGCTCATTGCCTTTTGTTCCATGCTTCTGCTGAGTCTGCAGGGGCTGGACTTTGAAACGACCTTTACCAGCGTTATCTCCTGTCTGTCCAACATCGGTCCCGGCCTGTCCCTGGTGGGACCTTCGGGCAGCTATGGGGTCTGGTCCGGCGGCGCGAAGCTTCTTCTGAGCTTTCTGATGCTGCTGGGGCGGCTGGAGATCTTCCCGGTGCTGATGCTGTTCGCCCCGGGCACCTGGCGGCGCAGTGCCCGCCTGAAAAAAGAAAAATAACCGGGCGAAAGAGCCCGATTGTGATGGAGTTTTTATGATTACTGCCCTTGTCATTTTCGCGGCTATGTATGTTGGTATGCTGGCTTTCTCCCGGTGGCGTGTCTGGTTTGCCGTGGGCGGCGCGGCGGCCATGATGCTGTTCGGCGTTCTTCCCTGGAACCAGTTCCTGTCCGCCATCAACTGGAATGTTATCATGATGATCGCCGGCACCATGGGCATCGTGACCCTGTTCATCGAAACGGGGATGCCCGCCCGTCTGGCGGATCTTTTGCTGAAAAAGACCCCCAACGCCTGCTGGGCGGTGGTGGCCCTGGCCCTGTTTGCGGGCGTTGTTTCCGCCTTTGTGGACAATGTGGCCACGGTTCTGATGGTGGCGCCGGTGGGCCTTGCCATCAGCAAAAAAATCGGCATCAATCCCATTCCGGTGATCATTGCCATCGCGGTGAGCTCCAATCTCCAGGGGGCGGCCACCCTGGTGGGCGACACCACCAGCATCCTGCTGGGTGACTACGCCGGCATGAATTTTATGGACTTCCTGTTCTGGCAGGGCAAGCTCTCTATTTTCTGGGCGGTGGAGCTGGGCGCCGTGGGCACGGCCTTCATTCTCTATTTCCTGTTCCGCAAGGAAAAGGCGCCTGTGGTCAGCGAGCGCATGACGGAAGTTGATAACTACGTCCCCGGCTATCTGATGATCGCCGTGGTGGTCTGCCTGATCCTTGCCTCGTTCATCACCATCCCTGTGGTGGACGACATCAAAAACGGCCTGATCTGCCTGATCCTGTGTGTCATTGCCCTGATCCACGGCTGCGCAAGGAAAAAGAGCGGGGAGCCGCTGAAGCTGGTCATGAAGGAAATGGATTTCACGACGCTTGCCATGCTGGCGGGTCTGTTTGTGGTCATTGCTGCCATCAGCGAGGCCGGCATCATCGACGCCATCGCCTCCTGGTTTGCCAGGATCGGCAGCGGCAGCCTTTTCGGGCTGTACACCCTGATCGTGTTCGCTTCGGTGATTCTGTCTGCGTTTATCGACAATATCCCCTATGTGGCAGCCATGCTCCCGGTGGTGCAGGGCATTGCGGCGCAGCTGGGCACCGACCCGGTGGTGCTGTACTTCGGTCTGCTCTCCGGTGCGACTCTGGGCGGCAACATCACCCCCTTCGGGGCCTCTGCCAACGTTACCGGCATCGGCATCCTGCGCAAGGAGGGCTACGAGGTCAAGAATACCGACTTCTTCCGCATCGGCATCCCCTTTACCCTCACGGCCGTTGTCATCGGCTATGTGTTCATATGGCTGGTCTGGGGACCCTGACTTCCTCGCAGGCTGCGCTGCCCGTCCTTTTTCAAACCGGAACCGCTTTGCTGGGTTCCGGTTTGATTTTTTGCACCATTGAGACGGTCAAAGACGCAGGGATATCGCAGCGAAGCCCGGGCCGGGCGTAAATCCGCGGGGCTTTGGGCCCCAAGGATTATGTCGGACGAAGTGAATTCGGCCGAGCAGATTCAATATAGCTTGAAAAAGCCCGCTTGCGGGCATTTTTAAACGGAAGAAACGCCGGAGCGATCGCTCCGGCGTTTCTTTTCTTCAGTTTTCAGCCGCGGGGTCGGCGGTCTGGACTTCCTCCTCGAAGGATTCCAGAATGTCCAGCATCCGGGTGATCATTTCCTCGTCGGACAGGCGGAACTTGATCTCCACCCGGCGGGAGAGATCGGCGTTCACGGTGCCGTCGTCGTTATAAATGGGGTCCGACCAGCTCTTGCCGCTGACGGTGACAATGGAGCGGATGGTATCCAGCGTCTCGGCGTCAAACAGGCCCTCGTCCTCGTCCAGACAGAAGGAGGCCACGGCCTGGGCCCGGGCCTGACTGAGGTTGAGGTTGAACATATAGCTGCCGGCGGTGTCCGTGTGGCCTTCGATGATGATCTCGGAGATATAGGGCAGGTATTCCTCCGAAAGGACCACGCTGAAGTACATGGGCAAAAATTCCGCCAGCGCGCTCTGGCCCTCGCCGGCCAGAACGTCGGAGTTCAGGTCGAACAGAATGCTGGAGTCCATGGTGATGGCGCCGGTCTGCTCGTCCAGAGAGATGTTCAGGTCGGTGCCGGAGAATTCCTCGCCCAAAGCGGCCACCAGGTCGCGCTTGACGCCGATGACGTCCTCCAGCTCCTGCTGCTGGGCAGCCAGCTGATTCTGCTGGATGATAAGCAGCGCCTGAGACAGGCTCAGCTCGGTCTGCTGGGCTTCCAGCTGGGTCTGCTGCTCAGCCAGCTGGGCGGCCTGAATGGCCAGCTGCTCCGCCTGTTCGGCCAGCTGCTCCTGCTGCAGCTCGCTGAGGTCGGCGTAAGAGAGTTTTTCCGCGATCTCCAGCTCCAGCTGGGCTTCCCGCTCCGCCAGGGCCAGTTCGCTTTCGTCGTAAGAGTTTTTCACGCCCATGAGCATCAGCAAAGCGCCGCTGATGATAAGAATAAAGGTCAGCAATAGACCGGCCATCATGTCGGAGTAGGATTGCCAGAAGTTGTGCTCCTGGAACTCCGGCGGCCGTCTGCGTTTTTTTTCAGCCATGCTCTGCCTCCTTGCTTAGCGGTTCAGCTTCCGGGAAGCATCGGCGCTGAATTTGTCCAGTGCCTTGCGGGTGTCGGCCAGGGCGCCAAGGAGGGCGTTGAGCTCGGTTTTCAGGGTCTTGGCGGTTTTGTTCAGCTCTGCATCCAGGGCACCGGCGCTTTCGGGCAGGGCCTTCATGCTGCCGCTGACGGCCTCGGCGGCGGCCCGGAGCTTGCCGAGGGACTGCTCCAGGGTGGAGAGCTGCCGGTCGAAGCGGTCAAAGCTGCCTTCCAGGGTCTCGCTGAGTCTGGCGGCGGCCTGGCTCATGTCGGTGCTGTTCTTTTCGGCCACCATGGTCATGGCGGCGGAAGCCTCCAGGATCTTTTCGCCGGCGGTTTCCAGCTGGCGATGGGTGATCTCGGCGTCGTTGCGGGTATCCTCGGCCATGACGGACACCTGGGCGCTGAGCTTGGTCAGAAGCTCGCCCATCTTCTGCTCCAGAGCGTCCAGGTAATTGCCGCTCATGCGGCCGATGGCCTCGGCGGCCTCCAGGTTCTTTTCGCTGCTGGTCTCGGCGCTCTTGGCGGCGGCGGCCATCTCCATAATGTAGGCCTTTTCTGCCTTGTGCAGGGCCTGATAGTCGTTCACGAAGCTTTCGATCTGGCGCAGGGAGTCCATCTGCCGGGCTACCAGACCCTCGGTGCTGGCGGTGAAGGTCTCCACCCGCTCGATGATGAGCTGGGTGTACTTGCGGCTCTTTTCCAGGTCGTCCTGAGCGCCGCCCACGCCTTCCATGAGCTTCTGGGTGCTGGCGATCATGGTCTTCTGCCAGGCGGACAGCTCTTCCGTCTGGGCCCGGAGCTGAACGAAGATGTTGCCCAGAGAGCTGTTCATGCTCTCCAGGAAGTAGGCGACCACCTTGTCCATGCCGGCCCGCTGATCCTCGATGGACACGGTGACATAGCCCTCCAGGGTCTGGCTGAGCTTTTCGATCACCGGACGGATGGAGGCGCTCAGGCTGTCGCTGACGGAGGAGCCCACGTTGGAGGCAAAGTGTTCCAGCAGTTCGTTCTGCTCCACCTGCAGACGGATCAGGGCGTTTTCGCCGGCGTGGGCCGCGCTGGGGCGGACGCACTCTTCAAAGGTGTCCTGGAATTCGTACAGGCCCTCTGCGGCGCACTTGAGCAGGCGGCGGTAGAAGAGGTTGAAGATCAGGGAGTAGATCAGGCCGAAGATGGAGGTCAGGAAGGCCACCTTGATGCCGGCCATGAGGATCTGGGTGCTCTCCTGCATGAGCTCCACGCTGGTGGCGTTGAAGCTGCGAAGGCCGTAGACCAGGCCGATGAAGGTGAACAGGATGCCCAGGGCGGTCATCACGCCGGAGATCTGGTCGCAGAAGCTCTTTTTGCCCACGGAGTACATAAGATCCTCGTCGATATAGTCGGCGATGTCGCAGTCCGCGGTGACGGGGTTGGCCCGGCTTTCCCGCTTCACGGCCTTCACATAGGCGCGCCAGCGCTCGTCCAGAGCGGTGCCGGCAAAGAGCTTTTCCTTGCCCAGGTCGGCCCAGAGGGTTTTGGGATCGGCCGCGGCGGCGCGGTTGCGGATGGTGTTGGTCACATCCTCCAGGGCCGCGGTCATTTTCGCCAGAGGCCGGGCGCTGCCGGCGAAATAGGCGATGATGAAAAGGGCGGCGATAAGGTCAAAGCTGCAGTTGAGGATGAAGTCCATCCAGCCCTGACCGGATTTGGAGAACCAGAAAACCGCCACCGAAAGGGCGAAAACAAGAATAAAGACAAGGCGGGCCACGATGTTCAGACCCTTTATACGTTTTGCCATGTCAGCACCTCCATAGAATACAATAATGGGGAATCAGAAGCAGTATACCACAACCGACAGAGAATTACAATTGTTACAATAAAGCAACAAAATATAAAAAACTTGTCCAAATTGCCACTATTTTAAATAAAAAACGCAGACAGCGGACACTGTCTGCGTTGCAGTTACATCATTTTCTGGCCGTTGATGACCAGGGCAAAGCTTACTTTCAGAGCCTCGGCGGCCTTTTTGCAGAGCATCATCCGGCCCAGGAAGATCTCGAAGTATTCCAGAACGCTGCTCATGTCGGTGTCGATCTCCAGCTCCAGCCGGATCTCGTCGCCGTGGATGATGACGTCCGCGGCGGTGACGGAGTAGTTGACCCGGTCGTGGATGTCAAACTGCCCGGGCTTGGCCCGGACCCGGCTGCGGCGCACGTCGGTCTTG
>CAZSAX010000012.1:0-26474 GCA_964605075.1 uncultured Oscillospiraceae bacterium | reverse complement strand
GAGCCCGGACTTTCCTCACGCACAGCCTTTCGGCTTGTGCCCGCGGCCGTTCAGAAGGCTCAAAAGCTTGACTTAGTCGTTGTTCTCCCAGTTGTGCCAGACGTTCTGAACGTCATCGTTCTCTTCGAAGATGTCCAGCATCTTCTGCATATTCTTGATGTCACCCTCATCGCTGAGCGTGATATAGCTCTGGGGAACCATTTCTTCCTGTGCGGAGAGCAGCTTGTAGCCATGAGACGTCATGTAATCCGCCACGGCGGTCACATCTTCGGGCGCGGTATAGATGGTGAACAGACCTTCCTCGGTCTCCATATCCGCCGCACCTGCCTCCATGGCGTCCATGAGGACGGTGTCCTCGTCCAGCTCTTCCTCTTCGTTGTCAACGATGATGACACCCTTGCGGTCGAAGGACCAGCTTACGCAGTTGGTGGCACCCAGGTTCCCGCCGTATTTATCAAAACCGTGGCGAACTTCGCTGGCGGTACGGTTGCGGTTATCGGTCATTGCTTCCACGATCACGGCCACGCCGCTGGGGCCGTAGCCTTCATAGGTGACGGATTCATAGTTGGAAGTGTCTCCGCCGCCCAGAGCCTTATCAATGGTACGCTTGATGTTGTCGTTGGGCATGTTGGCAGCCTTGGCCTTGGTGATAACGGCCGCAAGACGCATGTTGTTCTTGGGATCGCCGCTGCCGCCTTCTTTGACCGCCACGATCATCTCGCGGGCGATTTTGGTGAAGGTTTTGGCGCGCTTGGCATCCGCCGCACCTTTGGTCTTCTGAATATTATGCCATTTGGAATGTCCGGACATTCTGGTATCCCCCTGTGTTTATTTACAATAGATGTATATTATCACAGAATTCCGGCAATATCAACTAAAACTATCTTGTCTTCGGGATCAGAAGAAGGCCTTCCTTTCTTCCCTCATTGGCTTTCAGAATGGCGTCGCAGGTAGAGCCATATTTTTTTGCCACGCTCCAAAGATCCTGCTGTGACTCCGCGTAGATCAGCGTCACCGATGGCGGCTCCTGCCTGTCGTCATCCAATTCCCGCACATCCGCAACGTGCGAGATCGCCTGCTCCGTATAAGCCTGAATATGCAAATTCACCGGAACGCGCACATCCAGCGCGCCGCCGCTGATGGAGGCAAAGCTGTCGCCGGCCTGTACGGAGCAAATGTTCAGGTGCTCATTTTCGCTCAGGGAGGCGTCAAGCTGTTCCTTCAGACGAACATTTGCACAGGCATAGCTGCTGTCGCTGCGAAGATATATGACTTTGGCCGATACAGAGACCGAAATACCTGCCTCGTCCGCCGAAAAGCCGCTGATGCAGCTTTTTGTGTAAAGCACGGACACTGCATCGGCTGGGGCTTCGATATGTCCGGAAAGGCTGCAGCTCAGCGGCCATTCCCGCATGGAGGTGCAATATGTTTCCTGCGACATCAGCGGCTCCAGAGGAATCTGATTGGAATAAACGTCCGAGAGATAGCCCAGCTCCTTTTCCTCCCGGGCGATCACCTGAGCGAGTATGTGAAGCTCAGCACTGATTTTCCCGCCGCTGTGCTCCGGCAGATCAAAGAAAGCCCCTGTTAGCTCATAAGCGATTTCCGGCTCCCTGTCAGCGCTGCCTCCAATCTCCATGATTTGTGAGAACGGCGTCTCAAAATAACAGGGATGAATCGTCTCCGCACATGCAAGCAGCAAAAAAACTCTTGCTTTTCCGCGAAATACGAGCTTTCCATTGACAAATTCACTGGCATCCGGCTGAAGGAAGACTCGCTGCAGCAGAATTGCCGACGGGTCTTCGCAGCCGGATGGCATACCATAGTCATCGGATATCACAAACGTTTTCTCACGTACATCCGAGATCAGACAAAACTTTCCGGATTGTGGCAATACCTGAAGTTCTGCACCGGGCAGCACGATGGACTGAACGAAGCCTTTTTCCTCCTTACGCAGGCAGCAGGCACTGCCGCTGATGTCAGCATGAATTCCAAGTTTGCGTGAATTGATGGCTTTGGCCTCCAGAGAGCGAAGCCGCAGGCGAATCACCGTCTGACAGTTCAAATCGGCCTCAGGAACTTTGGCGCCGACATCGCAGTTCATACTGACCGGAAGACTGCGCAGTGAACTGCCATCTTCCGGCTGATAGATAACTTTGATGTTCAGTTCAGCAACAGCTCGTACATAGCCGTCATCCGCTTCTTTGCTCCGAATGCTCAGGATTGCTTCGGCATCCACAAGAACACCGATATCCGGCATGCTGTCGGGAACGACAAGCTCTGTGCTTGCCTCGCCCCCGATACTGCCGGACCACAGCATCGCATAATTCATGTACATGTCCTTTTTTAACGCCGTGTCCATAACTCATTCTCCTTGCATGGTTTTGCTACAGAGTATGAGCCGGACCGGTATGTTATGACTCAGCGACGCAGAAGCAAAATACCTCCGCAGACAAAGGCGGATGCACACAGAAGCCACCAGAAGGCGGTTGGAAGAACCAGTCCAAGAAGAATGATGACGCCGACGGCAATGGCGATCCAGGCCCCGGGACACGGGCAGCCGCGATTTTTGCGCATAAAAAATCCCTCCCGCATTATTCTATGCAGGAGGGCGAACCATGTTTATTTCAGTTCCCATTCTTTTAAAAGCGCCGCCTCATCATACATCCGTTTATACGATTCATAGCGGCTGGGCATGATTTTTCCGCTGTCCAGCGCTTCCCGTACTGCACAGCCCGGCTCTGCGCGGTGTGCGCAGTCGTCAAAACGGCATTCACAGACGTAGTCCGAAAAATCCGGAAACAAGGAAGCCAGCTCCTGTTTGCGGATAGGCTCGTCGCTTTCGTTATCAAAAGCAGCAAAGCCCGGTGTATCCGCAATATAGCATCCATCCCCCAGATCAAACAGCTCCACATGTCTTGTGGTATGCCGTCCGCGGCCCAGCTTCTGGCTGACTTCGCCGGTTTCAATGGAAAAGGACGCATTAAGGGCGTTCAGGATACTGGATTTTCCTACCCCGGAGTTTCCTGTAAAGCAGCAGGTTTTCCCACAGATATGGGCACGAAGGGTGTCGATCCCTTCTCCGGTGGCCGCACTTACGCGAATGGTGGGATAGCCGCTGTTTGTGTAAATATCATACAGTTTATCGCCGCGGTCCAGATCGCATTTATTGATGACAATAAGAACAGCAACGCCGTTCTTTTCGCAGTGAACGCTGACTCGGTCGATAAGATAGGGATCTGTGATGGGGATCGCAGCGGAAACGATCATGACCAGACTGTCGACATTGGCCACAGCCGGACGACCGAATGAATTGCGTCTGGGAAGAATACGATCCACATTGCCGCTTCCATCCGGATTTTCCGAAATTTCCGCAAAGTCGCCCACCAGCGGGGACAATCCGCCCTTGCGGAAGCGTCCCCGGGCACGGCATTCAATGGTTTTGTCTCCGCAGCGGACCGTGTAGAATCCGCTGAGGGCTTTGATGATGAGACCTTCCACTTAAGGCTCTTCCTCGGTTTCCACGGGACCGTCGCCTACCTGGAGATAGATTTTGGTGTTGGCAACGATTTCCGAACCGGCTTCATAATTCTGCCAGAGCACAACGCCGGTTTCTTCTTCGGTGGAACTGACATAAGTGATCTCGTTTTCGGTGCAGATCAGACCGGCGGAAGACAGACTGGCCAAAGCCTCTTCCTTGGTGGCACCGTGCAGTTCCGGCATGATAACGTAATCCACATTGGGCCCGGCACTGACCGTCAGCGTGACATAAGTACCGGCGGATACGGCTGCGCCTACATCCGGGGTGATGTCAATGACAAAGTCTGCTGTGATCACATCCGAGGGAGAAAGCTCGGTCATAACGTTCAGTCCCAGTGCCTTCAGGCGTTCCTGGGCATCGGTGTAATAGTCATTGATTACATCCGGGATCGTGACAAGTTCGATGCCCGAAGAGACATACAGTGTTACGTCAATACCATCCGACACGATCATACGGCTGGTGCCGGCGACGGGATCCTGCTTGATAATGGTGCCCACCGGCTTGCTGGCATCTGCCTGATGAACAATGTCGAAGCTGAAAAGCTCTGTAAAGGAGCTGTCCCCTGTGATCTCCTCAGCATAGTTGCCGGTAAAGTCAGGCACGCTGATGCGTTCCGCATCAATAAAGAGCTCACGCATCCAGTAATTCCAGACAAAAGATCCCAGGAAAACCGCAAAGCAAAGCACAAGACCCATGCCGAGAAGCATGCTGATCTTACTGGCGCGGGCCCGCCGCCGCACATAGCCCTGCTTGGACAGTTCGCCCGCAGCGCTGATGCGAGGCACATCCCGGCGGATGATATGGAGCTTTTCCCCGCCCTTTTCGAACTCTGCGGGGTTCATTACAGTACGCTCCACCAGCGGGGATGTCATCCCCTTACGGAAGTCGTCCAGCGCTGCCAGCATTTCTTCTGCGGTGGGATAACGCTCCGCGGGATCGGGCTGCATGGCCTTCAGCGTGATCTCCTCCAGCTCCTCCGGGATCTCCGGATTGATGGTACAGGGGGCATCCGGGATCACAGAATACTGCTGTACGGCAACCTCTGCCGCCGTGCTGCCCTCAAAGGGAAGCTTGCCTGTGAGCATCTCGTACAGGACAACACCCAGAGAGTAAATATCGGTACGGGCATCAATATTCTCGTTCCGGGCCTGTTCCGGGGAAATATAATGGATGCTGCCAACGGCTTCGTCCGAATCGCTGCTTTCCGGGGCATCTTCCACCATGGCTATGCCGAAATCTGCAACCTTGGCGGTGCCGTCTTTCGGAAGCATGATGTTCTGAGGTTTGATATCCATATGCACAATGCCTTTGGCATGGGCATGGGAAAGGGCGCGTGCAATCTGAGAAGCAAAGTGAAGTGCTTCCTTCCAGCTCAGTGCACCTTTCTTTTTCAGATACTGCTTGAGGTTGATGCCGTCCACATACTCCATGACGATGTATTCCGTGTCACCGGAAGACACAACATCATAGACAGCGCGGATGTTGGGATGAGAAAGCATGGCAACAGCCTGATACTCCGTGCGGAAGCGGCGGCGGGATTCTGCATCCATGGCCACGTCATCCTGGAGTACTTTAATTGCTACATTTCGCTTGAGTTTTACGTCAAAGGCTTTGTAGACGACAGCCATGCCGCCGACCCCAACCACGTCTTTGATTTCGTACCGATTGTCAAGCACCTTGCCGATGCGCCAACTGACTTTATTACTCATTTTTGCCGGCTCCTTTCTCGAAAATCACGATCACAGCAGTCACGTTATCCCTGGCTCCGTCCGCCAGCGCGGCGTCGATCAGGGCACGGCATATGATTTCCGGCGAATTTCCGGACATGCAAATATTCAAAATATTTTCACTGGACACAGCATTGGTGAGTCCGTCCGAACAAAGAAGAAAAACATCGCCCTCTTCGGCTTCCGATTCAAAAACATCACTGCGTACTGCAATGTCGCCGCCGATTACACGGGTGATCACATTCTTGCGGGGATGGCGGCGCGCCTGTTCCTGCGTTATTTTTCCGCTGTCAAGCAGTTCCTGAACATAGGAATGATCATGCGTAAGCTTGTGCATCTGTCCGGCACTGATGCGGTAACCGCGGCTGTCTCCCACGTTGAGAAGCACCACACCCTCCTCGTTGACGTACAGAGCCACCAAAGTGCTGCCCATGCCCTCACAGTCCGGATCCTCCATGGAGCGCGTAAACACCGCACGATTGGCTGCGTCCGCCGCTGTGCTCAGACTCTGGGCCGCTTTTTCGGCTCCGCACGCCTCCAGAGAAGCCCTGGCAACCGAACAGAACGTGCTGCATGTCATGTCGCTGGCAAGACTGCCGGCCGCAGCGCCGCCCATGCCATCGCATACAACGGCCAGGTAGCCGCTGCCCAATGCCTCAATGGCAAAGCAGTCCTGGTTCTCTGCGCGAACAGACCCTATATCACTCAGGCCAAATACTTTCATCTTTCCCTCATCTTCTTTCGCCGAAGCTGGCCGCAGGCAGCGTCAATGTCGATGCCAAGCCGTCTGCGGACGGTAACAGAAATTCCGCTGTCAGCCAGGGTTTTGGTAAATGCTTTTACTGTTTCCGGCGTGGACGGAAGAAGTCCGCGCTCAGACACATAGTTTAATCGAATAAGATTCACATGGGCACCGCTGCCGCGCAGTCGTTCCGCCAAAAGCTTTGCGTGGTATGGGGTGTCATTGACATCCCGCACTAATGCGTACTCAAAGGAGATGCGGCGGCCGGTGCGGGAAAAATACCTTTCACAGGCATCGAATACAGCATCCACACCCCTGCCGCGGTTGGCGGGCATAAGCCTGGAACGCGTATCGTCATCCGGTGCATGCAGTGAAACGGATAAAGTTAATTGTAAATTAAGCTCTGCTAATTTGTCAATATTTTCAGTAATCCCGCAGGTGGACAGAGAGATATGGCGCATGCCGATATCCATGCCGTTCCGGTCATTCACAAGCCGCAAAAAACGAATGATGTTGTCATAGTTGTCCAACGGCTCACCGATGCCCATAAGGACAATGTTGGAGATTTTGTCGCCCGCTTCGATTTCAGTGCGGATCACTTCGTCCAGAATTTCGGAAGCTCTGAGGTTGCGCACAAGACCTCCCAGAGTCGATGCACAAAACGCGCAGCCCATCCGGCAGCCGACCTGGGACGAAATGCAGACCGTGTTGCCGTGCTGATAGCGCATGAAAACCGTCTCTACGGTTTCTCCGTCCGGCAGTTCCCAGAGAAATTTGATGGTTCCGTCAATTTGCGATTCCTGCCGCCGGATCATGCTAAGACACGGGATCGTATAGATCTCATCCAGCTGTTCTCTCAGTGCCGCCGACAAATCGGTCATTTCCGCAAAGGATGAAACGCCCCGCCCCAGCCATTTAAAGACCTGCTTGGCACGGAAAGCCGGCAAGCCAAGAGCTTTGAATTCCGCCTCGATCTCCGAAGGCAGCATGCTTTTTATATCTTTTTTCTGCGTATCAGACATAGATAAAAACCATCCGTTCCATCCAGATCGGGCCAGAAAGTCCGCTCTTTTTCTATGGAAAAGTCCTTCTGTTGAGCAAGGAAAGCATCAACCACACCCCTGTTTTCAGCGGACCGCCAGGTACAGGTGGAATAGGCGATTGCCCCACCGGGCTTTACACCGCGGCATAAATTCGTCAGTATATCCAGCTGCAAATGAGGGAGCTGGGCGATATCATTGGGGTCACGATAGCGTATATCCGGCTTCTTTCGGATAACGCCCATGCCGCTGCAGGGAACATCGGCAATGATCAGATCAAATTCGCCTTCCGAAAGTGTTCTTGCATCCTGTGCCTTGCAGCGAATGCAGTCGAAGCCCAGCCGCCGGGCCCCCGCGGCCACAAGCTCAATCTTCGAAGCGCTGACATCGCAGGACAGAATTTCGCCCTGCCCTTCCATTTCCAGTGCGGCGGCAAAGCTTTTTCCGCCGGGAGCGGCGCAAGCGTCCAGCACGCGCATCCCCGGTTGGGGGGCCGCCATGGAAACCGCCATTCGTGCCGCCGGGTCCTGCACATAGAACAGCCCCTGCTGAAATTCCGGCATGGCGGCTATGTTTCCGCCCTCTGTCATCACCAAACAGCCGGACAGACTTTCGTGAGCATCTGCCATCAGCGCTTTGGCAAGCGTTTCGGGGGACGTGCGCAAGCTGTTGGTCTGAATGTAGATCGGTACAGCATCGTTGTTTGCTTTCAGCACCGCCTCAGCACCGTCATACCCGCGTTCAGTGATCAGCTCATCCACGATCCATAGGGGATGACTGTAAAGAATACTAAGATAAGAGGCGCTTCCCTCACCGGTTACGGCAGCTGGGCCTTCCTTGGCCATCCGCCGAAGCACAGCATTCACCAGCCCGGCCGCCCGGGCAAAGGAACCGGCCTTGCAGAGCTTGACGCTCTCGTTGACCGCTGCACTATTCGGAACACGATCCATGAAGAATATCTGATAGGCTCCTGTGCGCAGTATATCCCGTACCTTTGGCTCCAGCTTTCCTTTGGTATATGCCGCAATGCAATGATCAAGAAAGGCTATATTCTGAAGCGTACCAAAGAATATGCGGGAGGCAAGGGACGCGTCACGGGGCGACAGATTTGCCCTTTCCAGAACGGAGGAAAGGACCTGACCGCTCCAGGCTCCATCCCTGCGACAGCGTTCCAGTGCATCCAGCGCTGTTTTTCTTGGCATTTCAGACCTCCATGGGATGCCCGAGCAGATAGGCCGCGGCACTCATCCGCTTCCCTCCGCCGGCGGCCTGCAGTTCTGTAATCCTGAGTGTATTTCCTTCAGCGCACGCAACTTCGATACCGCTTTTATCGGCGCATACAATGCTGCCGGGGGCTTTGTCGGTTTTGTTGTCCGTATATTCAACGCCAAAAATTTTGAACCCCGTTCCCCCAAGCATAGTCACAGCACCGGGCCAGGGCTGCAGGCCGCAGACCTGTTTTACGATGGTGCGGGGCGAGTTGTTCCAATCAATGGGAGACAATGCCTTGGACAGCGGCGGCGCAAAGCTGACGCTGTCAGCGTCCTGTACAGTCCGGGGCGCCGTGCCGGCTTTGATTGCCTCAATGGTTTCCACAAGAAGCTCAGCGCCCATGGGTGCCAGGCGGTCAAAAAGCTCTCCGCTGGTCTCGAGTTCTCCGATTTCGGTCTCCTTGGTGAATATGATGTCACCGGCGTCCATCTCGGAAGCCATATACATGCTGGTCACACCGGTGGTTTTGTCGCCGTTGATCACAGACCACTGTATCGGCGCGCTTCCTCTGTATTTTGGCAGAATGGAACCATGGATGTTGATGCAGCCATACTTGGGAAGCTGCAGGATCTCATCCGGCAGAATACGCCCATAGGCCACCACAACGATCAGTTCCGGCGCCAGTTCCTTCAGCAACGCCAAGGCGCTGCCGTCCCGCAGGGTTTCCGGCTGATAAACAGGCAGCCCCGCTTCCAGTGCCAGCTGTTTGACCTCGCAGGCGGCGAGCTTGTGCCCCCGACCCTTGGGCTTGTCCGGCTGGGTAAAAACGGCCGCGATTTCATAGCCTTCATCCATGAGTTTCCGGAGGGAGCAAGCCGCAAAATCCGGCGTGCCCATGAAAACGATCCTCATTCGTCCTCGTCCTCCGCGGCATCGGCATAATACGCTTCCAGTTCTTCCTCGGTAAGAATGTGCGTGGATACCTCGGTAAAGAGCTGTCCCTCCAAATGGGCGATCTCATGGCAGAAAGCACGGGCAGTCAGTCCGTAACCGTCCGCCTCAAAATACTCTCCGTTTCGATTCTGGGCACGCACACGCACATATTCCGGACGCTTTACCATGCCATAGATCCCAGGCACAGAAAGGCAGCCCTCCGGTCCATCCTGTTCCCCTTCGGCGGCGATGATCTCAGGATTCACAAGCTCGATGATATATTCTTCTTCGTCTTCTTCCACATTGGTCTCCAGCACGACAACCGCACGGCGAAGAATGCCGACCTGAGGCGCTGCCAGGCCAACGCCGTTGGCCTCGGCCATGGAGTCGGCCAGGTCGTCCAGCAGGTCATGAAGGCGTGAATCAAAGTTCGTCACCGGGCGGCAAACCTTCGCCAGCGCAGGATCCCCCTTGGTGAGAATATTTCTAATACCCATTTCTGTTCTCCTTAGTTTAAGGGATTGAAGTCTGCGTAAACAGAAACACCCTTATATTTTTTATCATTATTGCAGGCAAGCAGAGCGGCGCTTACAATCCGCCGTACTGCCGGGCCGGATCCGGATCGAATCGTTACGCGGTATCGCCAGGTTTTGTTAAGCCGCGCAATCGGCATGGGGGCCGGGCCGAGAACTTCCGTTTCGGGCAGAACCGCCGTTTCCTGCAAGAGAAGCAGCCGCAGATCGGCACAGCAGCGAAGTACCGCCGCTTCATCCTCCCCGGCCGCCGTCAGGACAAACAGGTCGCAAAACGGCGGAGAACCGCTGTAGCGGCGAAGCTCCAGCTCTGCGCGGTAAAAACCTTCATAGTCCTGTCGTGCCGCCAGACGGATGACCTGATTTTCCGGTGTGTAGGTCTGTATGATGGCGCGTCCGGGTTTTTCAAAGCGCCCGCTGCGGCCAATAACCTGGGTAATCAGGGAAAAACTTCTTTCTGCGGCCCGATAATCACCGGCATACAGACTTTGATCGGCAGTCAATACCCCGACCAGCGTAACATTTTCAAAATTCAGTCCCTTGGTGACCATCTGCGTGCCAACCATAATGGGAATACGCTGTGTTCGGAATTTCTCCAGGAGTGTTCCGTGGCTGTCCGACGGCGATACAGAGTCGGTGTCCATGCGCAGGACCGGAACACCGGGAAACAAAGCTTCCAGCTCTTCCACAACTTTCTGCGTTCCGGCTCCCACATAATTGAACTTGCCGCCGCATTCCGGGCAGGCTGGATCCGGTGTCTGACTGTGACCGCAGTAGTGGCACATCAGTCGGTTCCCATAGCTGTGGTAAGTCAGCGAACAGGAGCAGTTCGGACATTCATAGGTGAATCCACATTCTGTGCAGGTAACGAGCTTGTTGGTGCCGCGGCGATTCAGAAACAGAATGCTCTGCTCGCCCCGGTCCATATTTTCCTGCAGCTCCTTCCGCAGGAGTGAACTGATGATGCCGCCGTTTCCGCCCTGCAGCTCCTGCTTCATGTCCACGACTTTGACGGCGGGCAGCTTCATGGCGTTATAGCGCCCCGGAAGCGTGAAGAACGAATACTTCCCTGTCTCGGCGCTGTAACGGGAACAGATATCCGGCGTGGCGCTGCCAAGCAGCAGCGTGGCCCCTGCCTGCAGACACAGGTATTTGGCCACATCCCGGGCGTGATAGCGGGAAGCGTTTTCGGACTTATACGTGTCCTCCTGCTCCTCGTCCATGATAATGATTCCAAGATCACGCACCGGAGCAAATACAGCGCTTCGCGTGCCAATGACCAGCTTTGCAGCTCCGCTTCGGATCCGCTTCCATTCATCGTATCGCTCGCCCATGGAAAGGGCGCTGTGTAGAACCGCAATATTGTCGCCAAAATGCGACGAAAAGCTCTTGAGCATCTGCGGCGTAAGAGCAATCTCGGGAACCAGCAGAATCGCGGATTTCCCCTTTTTCAGCACCTCGTCAATAAGGCGGATGTAAATGGTGGTTTTTCCGCTGCCGGTCACGCCGAAGAGAAGCGCAACATTGGCTTCCGGCTTGTCCGTCAGCGCGAGGATCCCTTCAAAAGCAGACTGCTGATCCTTGTTCAGAACCGGTAACGGCGCCGCAGCCAGCTTTTCGTATTCCGGCCGGCGCAGCAGTTCCTCTTCAAAGATTTCCACCAGTCCCTTATCGGCCAGCCGCTTCACAGCATCCCGCCCGGCTCCGGTAAAATAGCAGAGATCCGCCAGAGAGGCCTTCTCCATATCACAGAGGACACGCAGGATCGAAGCCTGACGGACGGCTCGTCGATTGGACTCGATCGCAGCGGCAGCCTCTTCTGGGGAAACCGCCAGGCGTACCTTCTGAATGCTGCGGTCCCGTCCCCGGCGCTGTTTGATCGCCTCTGTGACAAGCACGCCTTTATTTACCAGGCTCAGCAGCGCGGAACCGGGATTTTTGTTCCCGAAGGCGGCTTCGATATCTGCCAGCGGGCATTCTCCTTCATGAAGCAAAACAGCATCCAGGATCAAAGCTTCCTGCTTGCTTTTTCCTGCCGCAGAATAAGCCGTATCACGGTCCCACCCGGGGGCCAGTGCGTAAGAAGGACTCACCTTATACCATAGCCCTGCCGGCAGAATGGTTTTTACTGCCTCCATGACGGTACAGAAGAAACGCTCCCTCATCCAAAGGGCAAGCTTCATCTGTCCCTCGGTCAACAGCGGTTCCTCGTCCAATATGTCCAGGATCGACTTCAGCGGACGATCCTGATCGCCGCCCATGGCAAGCACAAGCCCTTCTCGGGGGCGCTTTCCGCCAAAGGGGATAACCACGCGCATGCCGGGTCGAACCTTTGCTATGAACTTGTCGGGAATGGCATAGCTGTACGGCTTATCAAACCAGTAACTTACACCGGACACAGCGATGCGGGCTACAGCGTCATTCTTCATTCTGTTTATGAATAAAGGCGGGCACACCCGCCTTTATCTCAGTCTTCCTGCTCGTCGGCGTTGATGGAGAGCTTACCAGTGTAAACCTCGTCAATAGCGCTGGAGACGGGCTTTTTGGTCAGGGGTTCACCCACTTCTTCTGCTTCGTTTGCGATCTTGCGGGCACGCTTGGCCACAAGATTAACGAGAAGGTAACGGCTGCCGACTTTGTTCACGAGATCGGCGACAGGGGGATAAAGCATCATAAGGCATGGTCTCCTTTTAAAATATTCTGCATTGTTTCGATGCGGTTCTCCTTCCGGCAGAAACCGGCGGCAATGATTGCTTCCAGTTCGTTGGAGGCGTCCCGAATGTTTTCATTGATGATGATATAATCGTAGTTTCCGGCCAAGGAACATTCCCTCCGGGCAATTTCCAGCCGCTGGAGGATCTTCTCTTCCGGATCGGTCCCGCGGCCGCGGAGACGGCGTTCCAGTTCCTCCATGCTGGGCGGAGCCAGAAATACGCTGACGCAGTCCGCGCGGCGTGCCATAACCTGCGCAGCGCCCTGAACCTCAATGTCCAGCAGGGCGCATTTCCCTTCCGCCAAAGCCGCATCTACCGGCGCTGCCGGTGTGCCATAAGCATTGGTGGCATACTGGGCATACTCAAGAAACGCATCCTGATCGATCATTTCCGAAAACTTTTCCCGGGAAATAAAATGGTAGCTCTTTCCGTCCGCCTCTCCGGGACGGGGGTCGCGGGTCGTGGCGGAAACTGAGAAGAAAATATCCTTTCGTTCCTGCATGACGTTGCTGATAACCGTGCTCTTGCCGGTGCCGGAAGGTCCGGAGATCACAAGAAGAAGCCCTTTTTTATTCATTGCTCTCTCCTCCTGTCTTTCCGGCTATACGCTGGCTGACGGTTTCCGGCAGCAGCGGACACAAAATGACGTGGCCGCTGTCAGCCACGATCACCGCACGCGTCTTTCGTCCGTAGGTGGCGTCGATGAGCTTGCCATTTTCTCTGGCTTTTGTGATGATGCGTTTAATGGGGTTGGATTCAGGATCCACAACAGCTACAATGCGCTCCAGCGACACATAGTTGCCGAAACCGATGTTAATGAGTTTACTCAATGTTCTGCACCTGCTCCCGGATCTTTTCTATCTCTGCCTTCATGTCGATCACAAGCTTGGCGATCTGAGAATCGGAACACTTGGAGCCGGTTGTGTTGGCTTCCCGGTTCATCTCCTGGATCAGGAAATCCAGCTTGCGGCCCACCGGAGACCCCTGCTCCAGCATCTGACGGAACTGGGCGATATGACTGCGCATGCGCACGGTTTCTTCGTCCACAGACACTTTGTCGGCATAGATGGCGGCTTCCTGCAGAATGCGGGACTCTTCCACGGCGGCATCTTCCAGGACTTCCTTCATTTTATCATAAAGCTTCTGTCGGTATTCAGCAACCGTCTGCGGTGACCGCTGTTCCACAACAGCGACCATTGCTTCTATGTTCTCAAGCTTCTGAAGAATATCCAGTCGAAGCTTGTCCCCTTCCCTGGCACGCATGGTGTCATAATCGGCAAGGGCCTGGTCCAGTACGCTCAGAATCGCCTGTGTCACGGCATCCCGGTCGGCATCCTCTTTCTGTGCGGACATGACATCCGGAAACCGGGCTACCGTAAGGGCCGAAAGGTCATCGCTTAAGGAATATTTTTCTGCAATGGAACGAACAGCGGAAATATAGGCTTCGGCCAAGGCTTCATTTACCTGAATGCTGACAGAATCGGCGCCGGAACTGTCAACGCTGATAAAAACATCCAGTTTCCCTCGGCTGATATGGCCGGACACCGCGCTGCGAATGGGCTCCTCCGCAAAAAGGCAGCTCTTCGGCAGTCGGATATTCATGTCAAGATAACGATTGTTAACGCTTTTAAGTTCGGCGCTTACCGTGATGCCGTTATGCTCACCCTTGGCACCGCCGTAACCGGTCATGCTGAAAATCATTTGATGTACCCCGAAATCTTTTCAATATAGAATGTGATAAGAAAGCTCAAACAAATATCATAAATAATAAATGCAACAGCACCCAATGGCCAGAGGATATACCAGCGGAGGATGACCGCTTCGCCGAGGAACAGCCCGGCGCCCAGGAAGAACCACAGGAGAAATGCCGCGGTATAAGCCCCCAGCTTCGACAGCCAACTCAGTTTGCGATCCCGAATTTTCTCAAAAAAGCTTTTCAGGATCGGGTAATAACCGAAGAAAGCAGCATAGTAGAGCGCATAACTCTTTTCCGGCAGAATCAGCAGTGCCAGTACAGCGGTAACCGCATAAACGGCGCCGGCCCACAAGGGGCTGTACATCATCACAGCCACAGCGCTGAGAAATCCGGCAACGGCTAGAACAACGAGCTGCAGCGTAGGAAGAAGTGATCCGAGATAAAGAAAACCAACGCCCAGTGCCGACAGCAAAGCCAGGCGCGAAAGCCGCTTTGTTTTTTCGTTCATATCAGCAGCAGGGGATCAGATCGCCGCCTACCATTTCACAGCAGCAATCGGCCAAAATGGCATTGGAGCAGCAGTTGCACATAGCCTGCTCCGACATTTGGTTTGTGCCAAAATTCGGACTGGCATAGGCACTGTTGTTGCGGTTCATGTGATTAACGGCATTGCGGTATTCTGCATTTCCGGGCTGCATGGAGGCGGCCGTGCGGAAATAGCGGCTGGCTTCATCCATCCAACCCTTCCGCCAGTAAATACAGCCCATGAGATAATTCCACTCTGCATCATGGGTGCCGATACCGGCCAGCATGCTTTCAGCCTGCTGAAGCCGCCCGGCATTGATGTGACTGCGGATCTGCGCGTATTGAGGCGAGGTATAACCCTGACTTTGCGAACCATAACTGCGCTGATAGGCACCTTGTCCGTAGCCATAGCCGCTCTGCCGGGAGTCGCCCCCCTCCCGCTGTTTCTGGATGGTTTCGTAAGCTTCGTTGATTTCTTTCATTTTTTCCTGGGCCAGATCGGCCAGGGGATTATCATGATAGTTATCCGGATGGTATTTCCGGGCAAGATCTCGATAAGCCTTCTTGACTTCGTCGTCGCTGGCATTGGGGGATACCCCTAAAATGCTGTAAGGATCGTTCATGAATGTTCCGTCCTGTTTCTCTTAATTTTTCTGAGTTCACGCCAGCGGCCGGAAAAAACCGCTTCTGTGACCCACGGTAAACCCTGATAAATGGTGTTGGCCAGAATTCCGGACCAGGCATTTGGCTTCAGCAGCTCATAGGCAGCGGCGACACAATTGATGGAATGTCGTACGGTTCCCATCAGTTCCTCTTTATCGTCAGCCAGGAGCACACCATCCGGCGCGCTGAAGCGATATCGCAAAGGGTTATAATTATCGGCTCTGGCATCCTTGGGAAGATCATCGACTGCATCCAGAAGATATATCGTCCGTCCCAGGTGATACAGAAGTTCCTCCATGGCCCGGCGCCGTTTTTCATCCGTTATTTCACCGGCCGCCGCGCGAAGGATCTGAGCAAATTTATCTGCTGCTGCGTCAATGCTGGCGCATTGATCGTTTTCCAGGTCCGCCAGCGCCTTCATGTTTTCCTCTGCGGCGGCCGCAAAGGCCGGAAGACGGGCGGCGGCAGCCTTATAAGGGCGGGAAAACAAGGGAAGGAGCAGTCGGTATCCCAGGCCTTTTATAAAGGTATTATCCGCAATGCTGTCTTTTAATTTCCACCAGCTAAGAATCAGACTCTCATCCGCGGCGGTATTCAGGGAGACATCCCCGCACAGACAGCGCTTCTTTCCCCATAAACGGGCAGGACATGCTTTGTTCCGGACGCAAGGCTTGTCCGATTCGGACAAAAGCATGGCAAGAAAGGTGAAATCGTAATTGACAACAAACCTGGCAGCAAAACCGCCGCGCTTTTTCAGTGCATGACAAAGCCCGCAGTAGACACTTTGAAAGCTCTCATATTCCGAAACTTTCAGTTCCCCTTTCAGGGGTCTGACATAACCATACATCAGCGCTGATAGGAAGTGATTTCATAATGCACTTCCCCGCTCCTTCGTCCCAGAAATACAACCCCGGCCACGCCGAGCGCCAGGCCAAGAAAACTCATGAGGATGCAGAGTCCCTGGCTCAGATCAAAGCTGTATGCCACGGCATAGGCCACAAAGAAAAACGCAAGCGGAAGCAAATAGATCAAAGCGGCTGCGCCAAGGATCCGGGTTGTTTCGCCGGAAACCACCACCCGCTCGCCGAGGCCGGCATGGATGCTGTTGACGGCCTTGACCGTGATTCGCGATTCATAGGCGCAGGCCTCGCAGCTGCTGCAGTTCCCGCCGCAATTTCCACCGCATGCGGTTCCCCGCTGCACGGTAACCTCAGCCATCTGATCGCTCAGAATTTTTGTTACCACGCCATTTTGTGTCACTGAGTATTCGCCTCCAGAACCTCGACCCAAAGCGTGTAATCGCCCACGGCACCGGCCTCGGGGAAGCCGTCCACATAGATGGTAGCCGGCACCTTGGAGGGCACGGTGATGCCGCTCAGATCCGCCACGGCCCGGATATTATTTGCGGATATCTGTCCAATCACATCCTCCGGGGCGCGAATGGTGACAACCATATTTTTCAGCATGATGGAGGCGGTGTATCCCTCCGGACAATTGGCATAGTCCAGATTGCTGACGGTGAAGATCGAAGTGGCAAGGCCGGTGAACTCTAGGTTCACAAGCGCCGTAGACACGCCGGAAAGATTGTCTGTGTCGTTGGGAAGGACGATCGTATGCTCTGTCTCCGGGTAAGAACTGTAATCCGACAGATCGATGGTCGCCACCGAAAGACTGTTCACACCGGCCAGCGTCGCACTGTCGCCGGCCAGGGTTATGGTTTCGGGTTCAATGCGTGTTATAACATTTTCTTCCGTTGCTCCGCCGCCGTTGATCAGGGTGACTGTCAGGGCAACTTCTTTTGTCATAGAGACCGGAAGCGTGGCATATACCGTGGATTCCTCGCACTGTACATTGGCAAACTCCATGTCTTCATCCTCGGCATTGCGGAGCGTGAAGATGGATTCCGCCGTGATGCTGGAACTCAGGTCCTCACGGTCAATGGTCACATGCGCATAGCTGATCTCCGCCAGCTCTTCTTCCGGGCCGGTTACCGTTACATAGGACGGCTCAAAGGTCATGCTGTCGGCCGCGTAGCCCTCCGCCACAGTACCGATAAATTCCCCACGAACTTCCACCAGCTTTGTTGTCAGCTTGGAAACCGTGATGCTCACATATTCCGGACGCTTGCCGGAAACCGTCATGGCGGAGCTGTCTATATCACTGGGAAATGTAACCGTGTAGTTCAGGGTTTTATCGCCCTGCCGGTTGACTTTGGAAAGGTCGACCGTGGCGGTAAGGTCCGCCGAAGTCAGGTTCAGGATATAACGGCGCGGTCCTGTGACGGTAACATTGACGGTGGTTGTGTCTTCATACGTGATGACGAGCCCCAGCGAGTCCCGCATGGCACTTTCACCAACATAGGAAACTTCCACGTCATAAAAGGTCTTTGTCTCTTCGCCGCCGTAATTCGTGGTATAGAAAACCCAGATCAGAACTGCCGCGACCACCGACAGGATCATCCAGAATACCTGCCGGTCAAAAATCTTATTGATCCTCTTTTTCCCGTTCTTGTCTTGCTGCATTCTTTTTCACCTTTTGTGATTTCCGTTTGCGGATGAGTCGTTCCTCCGCTTCCACTGTGGGCATCAGCTCATTCCGAAGAACAGCCTCAAAGGTATCCTGGGACAGATGCCGCTTCAGCATTCCTTCCACGGCCAGAGAAATGTCGCCGGTTTCTTCCGACACAATGGCAACCACTGCGTCGGTGTGTTCGCTGATGCCGAGAGCTGCCCGGTGCCGCATGCCAAGTTCGCGACTCAGGTTGGCATTGGAGGACAGCGGAAGCATGCAGCCTGCAGCGGCAATGCGACCATCCCGGATGATAACCGCGCCGTCATGCAGCGGGGACTTGTCGTAAAAAATATTCCGAAGCAGCTCCGAAGAGACCCTTGCGTCCAGCTGCGTTCCCGTTGCAATGGCATCGCCCAGCCGGTTATCTCTCTCGAAGACGATCAAAGCGCCGGTAAGGCTTCGGGACATTTCCTGACAGGCAAAGACCGTCTGCATGATGGAAGCTTCCATCGAGAAATTCTGCTGACGTCCCAAAATGGCAAAACTGCGGCTCCCCACTTTTTCCAGTGCGCGGCGGATTTCCGGCTGGAAGAGAATAATCACGGCAAGAACGCCGATCTCAAAGACAGCGCGGAGTATGGAGTTGGTGACTGTCAGCCTCAGCACGCCAGACAGCCACATTGCCAGAACAAGAATCACAATACCGCTGGCAACCTTGGAAGAATTGGTGCGCCGCACAAAGCCGATGACCCAGTAGATCAGCGTTGCAACAATGAGGATATCCACAATGTCTGCCAGACCCATGGAGGCGATAAGCCGCAGCGACTCACCAAGCTGTTCTTTTATTATTTGCATAATATTCCCTCGTTAGCATGTATGCTCAGTAAAACATTATATAACAAATAATCTGACATGGCAACAGCATTTATCATGCCATATCCATCAAAATTGCCGCCGCGTGCCGCACCTCTTTTTGTGTGTTAAAGGGAGAAAAACTAAAGCGTATCGTGCCGCTTTCCAGCGTTCCGGCACTGCGATGGGCCAGCGGCGCACAATGAAGCCCGGCGCGTACAGCGATCCCCTTCTTCCCCAGCCGGTTCGCCGCTTCCTCACAGTCCATATTCTTGATCTGCACGGAAACAAGTCCGCTTTGCGCTGCTGTGTCTTCCGCGCCGAACAGGCGAACACGGGGATTTCCGGCAATATCCGCGCAGAAGCTTCGCATAAGCATTTGTTCGTGATGATGAATCGCAGAGCATCCCTTTTTCCTGATCCATTGGGTGCTGGCAAGGAGCCCGGCTATGCCCGGAACATTGTGGGTACCGGCTTCCAGACGGTCCGGCAGAAACTCCGGCATGCCCGGCTCGAGGCTTTGCGAGCCGGTACCGCCGTAAAGCAGTGGTTTTGCTGCCGTTTTGCATAAAAGCACCCCCGTACCCTGCGGGCCCAGCAGCCCTTTGTGACCGGGCATAGCTACAAAATCAACTCCCAGTGCGTCAAAGTCCAGCGGCAGGATGCCTGCCGACTGAGAGGCATCAACGATCATTGGTACCCTTTCCCGGCGGCATACGGATGCGATCTCTTCAATGGGTAGCACAAAGCCAAATACATTGGACACATGCGTGCAGATAACGGCATCCGCACCGCGGATCTTTTTTCCAAACGCATCCAGCTGCCTCCGGATATCAAACAGCGGCGCTTCCGCAACATCGACCTTTGCCCCCAGCGCATATAAAGGCCGCATAACCGCATTATGCTCATAGCCGCTGACCACCACGCGGTCTCCGGGCCTCACAAGGCTTTGGATGGCAATATTCAGCGCGTGTGTAGCATTCGAGGTAAAAACAACGGATTCCGGTTCGGGAACATGAAACAATTCGGCCAGCGCCATGCGGCATTCAAAGACCGTATCCGCTGCCAGCATTGCGTTTACATAGGCGCCGCGTCCCGGACTGGCCATGGACTCCATTGCACGCAAAACCGCCTGCCGCACGCCGGGCGGCTTCAGAAAACTGGTGGCCGCGCTGTCCAGATAGATCATTTTATGACCTCCGGAGCACGGCCCTCTTCCAACAAAAACACATGATCCGGCGAAAGCCCGTTTCTATCCAGCATCTCAAGCGCCCGGTCTTTGATCCTGGGCTGGATGCGTAGACAATAGGAGCAGCCGTTCACAGCCACATCCCGCGGTGCCTTGACGATCGACGCCGTCATGCCATTACGCTCCAGCAGCTTCTGACTTCGCTGCGCGTAGGTCAGGCTGCGGCAAAGAAGCAAATACATAAAAATCCCTCCCGCCATATTGTATGCGGGAGGGAGGATGCGGTGTTATTCCAGAAGCACAACGGCGTGGGCCGCCATGCCTTCTCCGTGACCGGTAAATCCAAGATGCTCTTCGGTGGTAGCTTTCACACTGACGCAGGAAACATCGATTTGGAGGGTATCAGCTATATTCTGCCGCATCCGGTCAATATAAGGTGCCAGCTTGGGGCGCTGGGCAATGATGGTGCAGTCGCAATTCACAACATGGTAGCCCACGCCGGCCGCAGCCTCGGCCGACTTTTGAAGAATAACGCGGCTGTCCATTCCTTCGGTCCATTTGGCCGTATCGGGAAACATTTTTCCGATGTCTCCAAGGGCGGCGGCGCCCAGAATGGCGTCTGCCAAAGCGTGCAGAAGCACATCGGCATCGGAATGCCCGTCAAGCCCTTTCTCGTAAAGAACATCCACGCCGCCAAGAACAAGACGGCGACCTTCTGTCAGACGGTGAACATCGTATCCGTGACCAATTCTCATGACAATCTCCTCCGCAGGATCGCCTCCGACAGTTCCAGATCCAGAGGCGTTGTGATCTTTATATTCTCTTCCGATCCTTCGGTTAAATAAACGGGAATCCCAATGGCTTCGGCTGCAGAGCAATCGTCCGTGACCGGCGTCTGCTTCTCCATAGCGCTGGTCAGGGCCGCCTTAATAAGCTCGCATCGAAACACCTGGGGAGTCTGAACGGCATACAGACGGCTCCGATCCGGCGTCTCGGTCACAACACGATCCGAAGCAATTTTGATCGTGTCCTTTACCGGAACTGCGGGCGCGGCGGCGTGGTGGCGATGGGCGCCCCACAGTGCATCAAGGATCACCTCGTGACTTACCAGTGGGCGCGCGCCATCATGTATGGCAACAAGCTCTGCCGCCGGAGACACGGCCATGACACCGGCAAAGGAGCTTTGCGCCCGGGTGCTTCCGCCGGGGACAACAGCCCGCAGCTTCGGCCCTGCAATCGCTTGGGCCAAAGACTGTGCCTGCGGTAATATTTCTTCCCTCACAACCAGTACAATCTCCTGGATAAATTCGCAGGATGCAAACGCTCTTATGCTTCGGGCAAGAACGGAACTGCCGGAAATCTCTGCAAATAATTTGTCCGCCCCGAAACGCACAGAGCTTCCCCCTGCCACGATCACGGCGGAACAAAACGGTATTCTTTTTTGTTTGATCTTATCAGAAAGAGTTTCCATAGATCCTCTCAAGACATAACGGTGTTCAAATAATTTTCGATTTCACTGTAGGAGCAATTTTTGGAAAGAACAATCTCCGAAATGAGGATCTGCCTGGCACTGTGCAGCATTTTCCGCTCTCCGGTGGAAAGTCCGCGCTCTGCATCACGGTGCATGAGTCCTTTGATGACACTGGCAACCTCCAGAAGATCGCCGCTGCGAATACGCAGCATGTTCTCCCGATAGCGTTTATTCCAGTTCTGATTCATATTGACCTCCACATCGGCCAGAGAATCAATAACATGATCCGCTTCTTCCGCAGAGAGAATCGGGCGCACGCCGACCATTTCGCAGGTGTTTTTGGGAATCTTTATCAGCATATCACTGATGGGCAGCTTCAGGACATAAAACTCCATATCTGCACCATCGATTCTCTTTTGCTCAATGTCCGAAATAACGCCTGCGCCATGCAGCGGATGCGCGATCCGATCGCCGATTTGAAAGGCCATAACATCCTCCCCGGTTCGGTTTTGACATAAGTTCCCACACATATAGTATAAACAATTTGCTCGGAAGAAGCAAGGGCAGACAGAAGATTTTTCGTTATTTTTTAACAAAAAAACAGGCTGTAATGACAAGGAGCGTTATATTGATCAAGGATAAACAACTGGCAAAAAATACGGCGCTGCTGACAGCAGCATCTCTTTTCATGCGTTTTACAGGGATGCTTTGGCAGCTATGGCTTGCTTCCCGGATCGGTGAGTCCGGAATCGGCCTTTTTCAGCTCGTACTCAGCGTAAGCGGGCTCGCCTCCACATTTGCCGTCAGTGGAATCCGCTTCACAAGCACACGACTGGCATCGGAGGAATTGGGTGTTCGCAATAAAAACGGCGTTCGTCAGGCCATGCGCTGCTGTTTTGCTTACGCCGCTTTCTTCGGCCTTTCCGCTGCTTTGATTCTGTGCCTCGTGTCAGAACCGGTTGGTTTTCTGTGGCTGATGGACGCCCGAACCGTCGCCCCACTGCGTATTCTTGCTGTGGGACTTCCCTTTTTGGCCCTGTCCTCGGTGATCTATGGCTATTTTACCGCAGCCGGCCGTGTTTGGAAAGGTGTATGCGTGCAGATATTCCGCGAGCTGATCACCATTCTGGCAACGATGCTCCTTCTCCGAGGTTACCAACGCGGGGATCTTGAGCAGGCCTGCCGCTGCATTACTGCCGGATCAACTCTGGCCGACGTTGCCGGCTTTGTCATACTTCTGATCGTCTTTCTCCGGGATATGAGAACCCATGGTATCCGTCGCGCTGCTCCTGTTTCTGCTTCCATGACAGGCCGCATGCTGAATATTTCACTTCCCCTGGCACTGACCTCCTATGCCCGCAGCGGCCTTTCCACTCTGCAGCATTTGCTGGTGCCCAAGGGGCTGCGTTCCTCCGGCTTGAGTTCCGGTGAGGCCCTGGCCGGTTACGGCGTCATACAGGGCATGGCGCTTCCGGTAGTTCTTTTTCCATCCTGCCTGATGGTGGCTCTGGCAGAGCTTATTGTGCCGAAACTGACGGAAGCACAGGTTTCCGGCAGACACAAGGAAATTCGTCATATAACCGCTGAGCTTCTACATAAATCGTTTGTCTTCTCTGCCGGGATCGCATTCATCATGGCTGCACTCGGCGACAGTCTTGGCATCGTTTTATATGACTCAGAAAGTGCCGGAGACTATATCCAGCTTTTCTCCGTTATTATCCCCATAATGTACATGGACATGATCACCGATGGCTGTCTGAAAGGCCTTGGTGAAATGATGTTCTGCATGATTGTAAATATTGCAGACGCGGGTTTGTCGGCTCTTTTGGTATGGCTTATGCTGCCGCGCTGGGGGCTTGGCGCTTACATTTTCGTGATATGCTTCACAGAATTGTTCAACTTTGCAGCCAGTCTCTTACGACTCAGAAAAACTACCGGTTGGCAGCCGGACGGGAAAGCCTTCGCTGCCGTCCTGTTGAGCGGAACGGTTGCCGGGCTCGGTGCAAGAGCGCTTAATACAGCAATAAGCGCCGGAAACAGCGTTCCGGCGCTTATACTATCCATTGTATTTGGTTTGTTTATTTACCTGGCGCTGCTGAACATGCGCCGCAATAAACTCAGCCCTGGGGAGGAAGCAGGCAGACGAGCATCTTGGTAACGCTGTCGCCGTTGTTGGTGACGGACTTAACAACACCGCCCACGCAGCGGAAAGAGTCGCCGGCGTTCAGGACAGTTTCCTCTTCTTCGGTCTTCAGGGTCATCTGGCCTTCCAGGATGTAGTAGATGGACTCCAGGGGGTTGGCGCCGAAATCGGTGCAGCCGCCGGGCTGGAAGTAGGTGATGCCCATGATCATCTTGCCGCCTTCAACATCGTTGGGGCCAGCGCCGGCGATGTCGTGCAGACGGGTGGGCTCGCAGTCATAGTGGCCGGGAGCGGAGTAGGTGTAAACGGTGCTGCCCTCGGTATCCTTAGCTCTCTGGATTCTGTACTTTGCCATGATTATGACTTCCTTTCAGTGGTTTATTATTCAAATATTGAATTACGATGCAAGGTTTCCAAAGGAAACCTTGATAATTTTAACACATTAGGACCGCAGATGCAAGTTACACTTTGACATATAAGACAAGATTTGATATGGTTTATTGCAGGAAGTGATAACATGATTCTTGCTATTGATATTTCCAACAGTCATATTGTTATGGGCGGCATGGAAGACGAACAGCTTTGCTTCCGCTGCCGCATGGCCACGGAAAAATCCCGAACTGTGGATGAATACGGCGTGCTGATGGACCTTATGGCCCGGCAGCACGGCGTGGAGCTGTCCCGGATGGATGGCTGCATCATTTCTTCGGTAGTGCCTGAGATCACCACCGTTTTGAAACAGGCGGCACAGCTGCTTGTGAGAAAAGCGCCCATGGTCGTTGGCCCCGGCGTGAAAACCGGTCTGAATATCCGCATCGATGACCCCACGGAATTGGCCGGCGACTTTGTTGCCGCAGCGGTTGCCGCTTTGGAGCGTTATCCCCTGCCCTGCGTCACCGTGAACATGGATACAGCCGTCGCTATGGGTGTTTTGGACAGCAAAGGCTGCTACATCGGCGGCACGATCGCCGCCGGTGTCATGGCGTCTCAGGTAGCGCTTTCCCGCGGCGCATCGCTTCTGCATTCCGTAACACCGGATGCCCCCTCCCGTGTGATTGGAAAGAACACCGTGGATTCCATGAAAAGCGGCATTGTCTTTGGAACCGCTGCCATGCTGGACGGTCTGCTGATGGGCATAGATGAAGAGCTTGGTCAGCGTGTGACAGTGGTAGCTACCGGCGAATGGGCGGAAGAGGTAATCCCCCATTGCCGCCGGGACGGCATTATCCTGGACAAGGATCTGGCTATGCGGGGCCTGTGGCACATTTATAAGAAAAACGCAAAAAGATAAGAAAATCGGCACGATGTCGTGCCGATTTTTTATTCAAGATAAAACGCTCTTAGCTTTTTCTTGTTCTCGTCGGAAAGCAGAAGAACATCCCGCAGATAGTTTTCCAGTCCGCCAAAGCGTTTGTTTACGACCTGAATGTATTCCCCTAACCAGTCTTCCCGGACAAAGGAGATCAGTTCCATCATCTCCCGTTTCCAGGAAACCGTTTCCATGGCCCGATACTTCTCTACCCGCGGCTGCATATAGTCATTGGTCAGAAGATATTCCCGGATGCACTGCTCCATGGGCACGCCCAGGGCCGTAAGCAGAAGGATGGCGGCAATACCGGTGCGGTCCTTCCCCTGCCGGCAATGCCAGAGGATCGGTGCTCCGTCATAAGACAGGAGCACTTCAAAGAAGCCTCGGTACGCTTTGATGGCAGCATCGCTTTCTGCCAGATCCCGATAAATTTTGGGGAACATCTTGTCCGCATCCGGCGGCGGGGCATTTTTGATCTGATCCTTCGGCTGCTCCATGGGCGGGAGCGCCGGATAACTGATGCATATGGCCCCCGGCACATCTCTGTCCGGGCGCTCCTCCGCTTCCCCGGGATCTCGAAAATCAACCACGCATCGGATGTTCCATTCAGAGCAAAGGCGCTGCAAATCCCGGTCGGTGGCTTTTTCCAGTTCGCCGGTTCGGAACAGCCGCTGGCTTCGGACGCTTTTCCCATCCGCCGTCTTTATGCCGCCCAGCTCTCGTGCATTGATAACGCCTTCCAAGTCTATAAACATATCATTCCCGCCTATATAAGAAGAATCCCGCCAAAAACGGGATTCTTCAGTCATGGTATGAATTATTTGCTGCTCAGATACTCCACGATACCGGCCGCAGCGACCTTGCCGGCGCCCATGGCCTTGATAACGGTGGCAGCACCGGTAACCGCATCGCCGCCGGCGAACACACCGGGACGGCTGGTAGCACCCTTCTCGTCGGCCACGATGCCGCCCTTCTTGGTGGCATCCAGACCGGGCGTGGTGGTGCGGATGAGCGGGTTGGGGCTGGTGCCAATGGAAATGATGACAGAATCAACATCGATGATGTACTCGCTGCCGGGCACTTCCACAGGCTTGCGCCGGCCGGACGCATCGGGCTCACCCAGTTCCATCTGGATGACCTTGATGCCGGTCACATGGCCGCTCTCATCACCAACGATCTCCACGGGGTTGTTAAGGAGCTTGAAAATGATCTCCTCTTCCTTGGCGTGATGGACCTCTTCCTTACGGGCGGGAAGCTCTTCCTCGCCGCGGCGATAGATAATGTACACATCATCCGCACCAAGACGCTTGGCGGTACGGGCCGCATCCATGGCCACGTTGCCGCCGCCGACAATGGCAACCTTTTTGCCGATCTTGATGGGTGTATCGTACTCGGGCAGATAGGCCTTCATCAGATTGGAGCGGGTCAGGATCTCGTTGGCAGAGAACACGCCCAGCAGATTCTCGCCGGGAATGTTCATGAACTGAGGCAGACCGGCGCCGGAGCCGATGAACACGGCCTCAAAGCCTTCTTCAAACAGCTCGTCAATGCTCATGGCGCGGCCAATGACAGCGTCGGTAACGATCTTCACGCCGAAGTACTCAAGCTTGGCGATCTCCTTGGCCACGATGGCCTTGGGAAGACGGAACTCGGGAATGCCGTAGACCAGCACG
>CAZSAX010000011.1:0-26740 GCA_964605075.1 uncultured Oscillospiraceae bacterium | reverse complement strand
GCTGCGGCGCACGTCGGTCTTGTCGGCAATGATGAGGGCCGCCGCCAGGGGATTGACGGGGAAGGCAGTGGATTCGTCGTGGTTGCCGATGGCGGTGACGATGGTGGCGATGTCCGCGGCGCTCATGCCCAGCTTGTCCAGCAGCCGGAAGGCCATCACGGCGCCGCTCTGGGCGTGGTCGATGCGGTTGACCACGTTGCCGATGTCGTGGAGCCAGGCGGCGATCTTCACCAGCTCGACCTCGTGCTCCGAGTAGCCCAGGGTCTGCAGGATGCGCCCGGCCAGATCCGCCACCTTGCCCACATGGGCGAAGCTGTGCTCCGTGAAGCCCAGGGCTTTGAGAGACTCGTCTGCCTTGGCGATGTAGGCCCGGATCTCGGGGTTGCTGCGTATATCTTCAAATGTCATAGTCGTTTTTCCCTCCTTGCTTGGGTATAGATTCATTATACCCCTTTGGCCCGGGCAATTCAATGAAAAAGCCGCCCGGCTGGGCGGCTTTTCGGTTCAGGGAGCGGCCTCGGAAAGACCCAGCGGATCCGGCGGCGGGCTTTCGGCAGCCACGACGCCGGAAACGGCAGGGGCTTCATGGGTCGAGCTGTACCAGGCAAAGTATTGCTCTGTTTCCTCGCTGGCGGCCGGCAGGGGCTGTCCCTGCTCCCAGAGGGTCACATAGTCCTCCTCGGTGCCCAGTCTTATGGCGGTGATGCTTTCGTCGGAAAGATCAACGAGTCCGTTGAGAGGGTGTGCCGGCTCCCATCGGGAGGGAAGCTCGTCGGCCTGTGGACCGAAAAGCAGATACTGGGCAGTGATATAAACCATTCCTTCGCGGATGGTGTAATCATGCAGGATGGTGCGGACGGCTTTGGGATGGCTGCTGGCAAGCACATAGACCAGATCACCGCTGGACAGCCGGGCCACTTCGGTGACGGTCAGATATTCCAGCGGTACAGAGATGGGGATCTGGGCCAGCACGGCATAGCCGCCCAGACTGACGGCAACGATCAGCACCGCCGCCAGAATGGAACGCCATATAACGTTCCGGCGCTTTTTCTTCAATGCTTTGGCCACGGCCGCCAGGGGGGCGGCCTCGTCCGTTGGGGCGGGCCGGGTCAGGGTCTCCTCCAGCGCGGCCAGCTCCTGCCGGCAGGCGGAACAGTTTGACAGGTGGCCGGCGACAAAATGCCGGCTGGTCTCGCCGCAGACCCCGTCCCGGTACAGGGGAAGAAGGTCCCGGATGACTTCACAGGGCAGATTCATTTCATTCCCTCCTGAATTTTTTGTTTGGCGCGGTAGAATGTGACCCGGGCCCAGCTTTCGGTTTTGCCGAAAAGCTCCGCGATCTGGGCAAAGGGGAGTTCGCCGAAGATGCGCAGGGAAAAGACCTCCTTGTAGGGCTCCGGCAGCTCGTGCAGCAGCCGGTGGAGCCGCTGGGTCTGTTCCCGGTCCAGCAGACACTGCTCCGGGTCGGTCTCCGGGTCGGCCGGGGCCGCCTCCGGGGCTGCGCGCTTTTGCCGCCGGAGATGGCTGTAATAGCTGTTTTTGGCGATCTGGCAGAGCCAGACGGAGAGCTTGCAGCGGCCGTCGAAGCGGCCGATGGCCTCCATGGCCTTCAAAAAGCTTTCCTGGGTCAGCTCTTCCGCCAGGGCGCTGTTTTGGCACAGGGACAGAAGATAGCGGTAGACCAGGGTGAAATGCTTTTCGTAAATGGGCTCAAAATCCGTCACATTCTCACCTCGCTTTCATAAATAAGACGCCGGAAGGGCGCGTTCGTTACAGGAAGGAAAGAAATTTCTGTTTGTCCGGCGTTCCGGGGCTTTGGGACATGACAGCCGCAGCAGTTTATGGTATAATAACACAAAAGACTTCCCAAGGAGGTTTTTCGTGAAAGCAAAGAATCTGAACCCCTTCCTGCTGCTTCTGGCCGCCATCATCTGGGGCACAGCCTTTGTGGCCCAGAAGGAGGGAATGAATTACATCGGCCCCTTCACCTACAACGGCCTGCGCAGCCTGGTGGGGGGTGTGGTGCTGCTGCCGGTGATCCCGCTGCTGGATAAGCTGCGCAGCCGGAACACCCCCTTTGAAAAGGGAAAGAAAAAAGACATCCTTCTCGGCGGCGTCTGCTGCGGCGTGGTGCTGTTCATTGCCTCCAGCTTTCAGCAGGTGGGCATCGCCCTGCAGGACGAGACCACCAACGTGGGCAAGGCGGGCTTTATCACCGCCTGCTACTGCGCCATCGTGCCGGTGATGGGGCTTTTTATGAAAAAGAAATCCCCGAAGCTTGTGTGGCTGGGGGTGGCGGTGGCCGTGGTGGGCTTTTTCTTCCTTTGTCTGATGGACGGGCTGATGGCGGGCGTGGGTCTTGGTCTGAATCTGTCGGACCTTATGGTCCTTATCTGCGCCGTGTTTTTTGCCGGGCACATTCTGGTCATTGACCATTTTGTGGCTCTGGCGGACGGGGTGCGGCTGAGCTGCATCCAGTTTTTTGTGGCGGGGCTGCTGAGCCTGATCGTCATGCTGTTTACGGAAACGCCCACCCTCTCCGGCATTCTGGACTGCGCCTTCCCTATTCTTTATACCGGTATCATGAGCAGCGGCGTGGCCTATACCCTGCAGATCGTGGGGCAGAAAGGGGTGAACCCGGCGGTGGCATCGCTGATTTTGTCGCTGGAATCCGTGTTCGCGGTGCTGGCGGGCTGGCTTCTCATGCCGGGCTCCGGCCTTTCCGGCTGGGAGATCTTCGGCTGTGTGCTGGTGTTTGCGGCGGTGGTGCTGGTGAATCTGGCGCCGCAGGATAAGGTGGGCTGAGATGGACGGGTGGAAGAACAAAAATTATGCCTTTTTCCAGAACCGGGCCTGCGAGTTCTTCCCCTGCCACACGGGGCTGAGGGAAGAGGAATTCAACTGCCTGTTCTGCTGGTGCCCCCTGTACGCCCTGGGGGAGGACTGCGGCGGCGCTTATTCTTACACGGAAACGGGCGTGAAGGACTGTTCCGCCTGCGTAAAACCCCACAAGAAAGAGAATTACGGCAAGATTTTGGAGAAGTTCTCCGAGATTCAAAAGCTGGCCGAAAAGAAATAAAGAAAAGGCTGCCGGTGCCGGCAGCCTTGTTTTTGCTCAGTCCTTTTTCTGTTTTTTGAAAATGAAGAGTTTGCTGAATACATAGTTCAGCAGGATCTCGATCACGCTCATGCTGATCTTGGCCAGCATGCCCTCCACGCCCAGGATGCTCTGATCCAGGCCGATCTTCATCAGCAGCGGCACGCCCAGCATGGTCAGAAGCCCGGTGAAGATCCGGGCGGAGAAAAAGCTGCCCACTTCCCGCAGAAGGGTTTTGGCGTCCAGCGCTTTGGATTCAAACACGAAGAGCTTGTTCGTCACAAAGGCGAAGCACACCGCACACACCCAGCTCAGGGCGTTGCCGGCGTTCACCCCCAGGCCCAGAAGGCCCACGAACAGCGCATAGCTCCCCCAGCTCACCAGGGTGGAGCAGCCGCCAAAGAACAGGTAGAGGATGCCCTCTTTGTACTTGAAAAATAAAGCTTTTATTTTTTCCATATCCGCATTGTATTCTTCCCGCAAAAGCTTGTCAAGGATACCGAAAAAATGAAATTTGTGCTATGATAGCCAAAGACTTATTGCCAACAGGAGATACCCATGGAAAACATCCAGAAGATCATTGACATTCTTTCCAAGGAATTTGAACAAAAGCCGGCCCATGTGGAAAACGTGGTGAAGCTGCTGGACGAGGGCAACACCGTGCCCTTCATCGCCCGCTACCGCAAGGAGCTCCACGGCACTATGGACGACCAGCTCATCCGCTCCATTTCCGAGCGGCTGCAGTATCTGCGGAACCTGGACAAGCGCCGGGAGGAAATTCAGACCGCGATTGAAAATCAGGGCAAGCTCACCGAAGAACTGGTGGCTGCCATTGCCGGGGCGGAGAGCCTGGCGGCCCTGGAGGATATCTACCGGCCCTACAAGCAGAAGCGCCGCACCCGGGCCACGGTGGCCCGGGAAAAGGGGCTGGCGCCCCTGGCGGAGGCCATCTTCGCCCAGGAGCTTTGGGGCGTGACTGTGGAAGAGCTTGCGGAGGATTACATTGATGCGGAAAAGGGCGTGGAGGACATCCGGCAGGCCCTGGCCGGGGCCTCGGACATCATTGCCGAGGATATCTCCAACGACCCGGCGATCCGCAAGGCCCTTCGGGCGCTGCAGAAGCGCCAGGCCAAGCTTGTGTCCAAGGCCGCCACAGAGGACGACAGTGTTTATCGCCTGTATTACGACTTTGCCGAGCCGGTGGCCCGGCTTTCCAGCCACCGGATCCTGGCCATCAACCGGGGGGAGAAGGAGGAGCTGCTCAAGGTCTCCGTGGAGCTGGATGAGGCCCTGGCTTTGCAGACGGTGAAACGCCAATGCGTAAAACCCGGCAGCTTTTCCATGGCCTTTGTGGCCGCGGCGGCGGAGGACGCCTATCGCCGGCTCATCGAGCCCTCCATTGAGCGGGAGCTCCGGGCGGAGCTTACCGACAGCGCCTCGGAGCAGGCCATCCGCATGTTCTGCCTGAACCTGAAGCCTCTGCTGATGCAGCCGCCGGTGAAGGGGCGGGTGACCATGGGCTTTGACCCGGCCTACCGCACCGGCTGCAAGATCGCCGTGGTGGACGGCACGGGCAAGGTGCTGGAGACCGGCGTTGTCTATCCCACCCCGCCTCACAGCAAGCAGGCCGAGGCCCGGGCCATTCTGGGCCGGATGATCAAAAAGCACGGCGTTACTGCCATCGCCATCGGCAACGGCACTGCCTCCAAGGAATCGGAGATCTTTGTGGCGGACATGCTCAGGGATATGCCCGGGGTGCAGTACATGGTGGTCAGCGAGGCGGGGGCTTCGGTGTATTCCGCTTCCAGACTGGGGGCCCAGGAGTTCCCGGATTTTGATGTTTCGCTGCGCTCGGCGGTGTCCATCGCCCGGCGGCTGCAGGACCCTCTGGCGGAGCTGGTGAAGATCGACCCCAAGGCCATCGGCGTGGGCCAGTACCAGCACGATATGCCTCCCGCCCGGATGGACGAGGCCCTGGGGGGCGTGGTGGAGGACTGCGTGAACGCCGTGGGCGCGGATGTGAACACTGCCTCGCCTTCCCTGCTGGAGCATGTGGCGGGGCTGACGGCGGCCACGGCGAAAAACATTGTGGCCTACCGGGAGGAAAACGGCGCCTTTACCAGCCGCAAACAGATCCTGAAGGTGCCCAAGATCGGCCCCAGGGCCTTTGAGCAGTGCGCGGGCTTTTTGCGGGTGCCGGAGAGCAAAAATGTGCTGGATGCCACCGGGGTGCACCCGGAGAGCTACGAGGCGGCGGAAAAGCTGCTGACCCTCTGCGGCTATACGCTGAAGGATGTGAAAGCCGGAGCGGTGTCCGAAATGAGCCAGCGCCTGCGGCAGTTCGGGCTGGGCAAGGCGGCGGAATTTGCCGGCGTGGGTATCCCCACGGTGCAGGACATTGCCGCGGAGCTGATGAAGCCCGGCCGGGACCCCCGGGACGAGCTGCCGCCCACCATGCTGCGCCGGGATGTGATGACCATGGAGGATCTGAAGCCCGGCATGGTGATCAAGGGCACGGTGCGCAATGTGGTGGACTTCGGTGTGTTCGTGGACATCGGCGTGCATCAGGACGGGCTGGTGCATATCTCCGAGCTGGCAGACCGCTTTGTCAAGCACCCCAGTGAGCTGGTGAAGGTGGGGGATGTGACCGAGGTGACGGTGCTGGCCGTGGACAGCGGGAAAAAGCGCATTTCCCTGAGCATGAAAAAACAGAACGGATAATAAATAAGGAAGACCGTTCGGTCTCCCTTGAGCCTGTCAAAGAAGCAGGCATTACGCAGCGAAGCCCGGGCAGGGCGAGCCGCCCGGCGGGGCCGGGCGTAAATCCGGGGGGCCTTGGGCCCCAAGGATTATGCCGGCCGAATTCACTTCGGCCGAGCAGATCAGATCAAGCTTGAAAAAAAGCCCGCAAGCGGGCTTTTTGACAAGCGGAAGGGAGACCGGTCGGTCTCCCTTTTGTGTTATTCGCATGGTTCCAGCGCCTGGAGCCGGAAGTGTTCGGCGGCCTGCCGCCAGACGTTCACCGGCAGACTTTTGTCCAGCGGCTCAAATTCGTGGCATTCCGTGCCGTCAAACAGATATATCCGCCCGGCGGAGAGATTCTGGAACAGGGGGTGGATGCGATCGATGGGATAGAAATGCTCCAGGCCGTCGGCGCCGGTGTAATGCAGGCCCTGCCGGTCCAGCCGCAGCCGGCCTTCGCTGGCGATGCGGAAGCCGGTCTCGTCGGTGAAGCGATGGAACACGCTGTCTGTTTCCAGAACAAAGTCCCGCTGGGCCAGCAGCGCCAGCGCGGCCTGCTGCTGCAGCGCATACCAGGCAGCGAGGGTACCGGGGCCGGTGCCGCTGTCCCAGGAAAGCTCGTAATATTCGTTCAGAACGGCGCCCTGGCCGCAGGCTTGGCAAAATACCCGGGCGCCCTTGCTGGCAAGCGTTCGGTGGCTGCCGCAGTGAGGGCAGAGGAAAAAGAGTTTTTCCAGGTTTTCCGCCATGTGCCTGCTTTTGTGGGCCACGCCCCGGGCCCGGGGCTCCAGCACCCGGTCTTCCACCAGCGCCTTCAGCCGGGATTCCCCCTCCGCCTCCGGCAGACATTTCAGCTCCTCCGGGGTGAAGAGAATATAGGCCCGGGTGTCCACCCGGCCCCGGCGGATGCCCTTGCCCCAGGGAGTCTTGGTGTGGAAGCTGCCCTCGTGGCGCAGCCCCACCACCGTCAGGCCCAGGCGCTTGAGGAATTTATAGGTGCCGGGGGAGGTCTCGCCCTCGGTGTCCCCGGTGAGGGAGATGCTGGGGTCGGGGAACATGCACATATTCACACCCTCCCGGGCCAGACGAAGCATCTGGCGCACGGAGGCCATGTCGTTGGTCATCAGCGACCGGGGCACCGCGCCGATCTTTTTCAGCAAAAAGCCCAAAGCGCCCCGGAAATACAGGCGGTTGACCACGAAGGCCGCCGTGTGGGGGGCCAGAGCCCGGGCGGCGAAGACCCAGTCAAAAAAGCAGGGGTGGTTGCTGATGGCGATAAAGGGCTTGTCCAGCTCCCGGATCGCCTCGTTGTCCACATGGCAGTTGAGAAGCCAGCATATGGGTTTGCACAAAAGGCCGTAAACAAAGCGGTACCAGCTGCGGTTCTGAGCAATATTCATGTTCGTTCCCACCGTTTCTCTTTCTCTCCGACATCCTACCCGACCGGGACGAACATGTCAATAAATTTAAGTAAATTCCTCTGTTGCCCCGGAGGGGGCTTATGATATAATCGGAAAAAAGCATCACGAAGGAAGATCGGAACTATGAGTGACATTCTGGCGCCGGCGGGCGGGCCGGAGCAGCTTCTGGCGGCCCTGCGCTGCGGGGCGGACGCCGTTTATCTGGGGGCGGGGGCGTTCAACGCCCGCCGCAACGCCAAAAACTTTGATGCCCAGGCCCTGCCCCGGGCGGTGCAGGACTGCCATGAGCGGGGCGTGAAGCTGTATGTGACCATGAACACCATGGTCCTTGACGGGGAATGGGAGGCACTGGAACGCACGGCGGCCCTGGTGGCCGCCAGCGGCGCGGACGCTGCCATCGTGCAGGACATGGGGGTTCTGCGCCTGCTGCAAAACCGCTATCCCAGCCTCAAACGCTACGCCTCCACCCAGACGGCGGTGCATAACGCCGATGGGGCCAAACGCCTGGTGGACATGGGCTTTGACGGGGTGGTGCTGGCCCGGGAGATGACGCTTCCGGAGATGGAGGCGGTGCGCAAGGCGGTGGATGTGCACCTGGAGGCCTTTGTTCACGGGGCCCACTGCATGAGCCTGTCCGGGGCCTGTTATCTGTCCGCCATGCTGGGCGGCCGCAGCGGCAACCGGGGCCTGTGCGCCCAGCCCTGCCGGCTGGACTGGCGCTGCGGGGAGGAGCACTGCGCTTTGTCGCTGAAAGATATGTCCCTGATCGATCATCTGCGGGACATGGAGGCCATCGGCATCGACACCTTTAAAATTGAAGGCCGGATGAAGCGGCCGGAATATGTGGCGGCGGCGGTGACGGCCTGCCGCAAAGCCCTGGCCGGGGAGGAGTACGACCTGGAAACCCTGCAGGCGGTGTTTTCCCGTTCCGGCTTCTCCGACGGCTATCTCACCGGCCGGCGGGACAAAGATATGTTCGGCCACCGCACCAGGGAGGATGTGACCGGGGCCCAGGGGGTATTGAAGAGCCTGGCCGGGCTTTATCACAAGGAAAGGGCCCGGGTGCCGGTGTCCATGCTTTTTTCCGCCGGCGAGGGATTTTCCCGGCTGACGGTTTCCGACGGTGAGCATGAGATCGTCCGGGAGGGCGAAGCGCCCCAGACGGCGCTGACCCGGCCCATGGACGGGGAAAGCGCCCGCAAGAGCCTGAGCAAAACCGGAGGTACGCCCTATTTTGTGCAGGACTTTTCCGCGGACATTGCCCCGGGACTCATGCTCCCGGCGTCCGCGCTGAACAGCCTGCGACGGGAGACACTGGAAGAGCTGTCCCTGCGGCGGCGGGCGATCCGCCCTCACGAGGCCAAATGCTATGAAGTTCCCGGGGCGGAAAAGCGCCCGGCGGCGAATGAGCCCGCCCTCTGGGCCCGCTTTGCCGGGCCGGCGCAGGTGTCCGGGGACAACGTTCTGGAAAAAATCATCCTCCCGGCGGAGAGCCTCCGGGCGGAGGATGTTGCCAAATACGGCGATAAACTGATGGCGGAGCTGCCGGCGCTCTGCTTCCCTTCAGAGGCGGAGCGGCTGGAGCGGAAGCTGGAAGCGCTGAAGGCCGCGGGGCTGAAGGCTGTGATGGCGGACAATATCTACGGGCTGGAACTGGGGGAAAGACTGGGCCTGGCCGTGTATGGCGGCTTTGGGCTGAACATTGCCAACACCGAAGCGCTTCGGGTCTATCAGGCCCGGGGGCTGGCGGCGGCCACGCTTTCCTTTGAGCCCTCCATGGCCCGGCTCAAGGCCCTTGGGGGCACCCTGCCCCGGGGTATTCTGGCCTATGGACGGCTGCCCCTGATGCGCTGGCGGAACTGCCCGGTGAAAGCCAGCATCGGCTGCGCCGCCTGTGGAGGGAAGGGGAAGCTCACCGACCGGATGGGCGTGGAATTTCCCGTGGAATGCAGCGGGAAAAAATACAGCAGCCTTCTCAACAGCCTGCCCCTTCACATCGCGGAGAAAGACTGGCGGGGCTTTGATTTTGTGACGCTGTATTTCACCCTTGAAAGCCGGGAGGAATGTGAAAGCATCCTCCGGGACTACCGGCAGGGCCGCAAAGCGGCCGGCAGCCGCACCGGCGGGCTGTATTACCGGGAGCTTTTATGAAAAACGAACATCCCGGCCGGGGAGCGCCGGGATGTTTTTTCGCAAAAACAACGACTTCACAAACCCGCGGATTGACTTTATAATCAAGACAGGAAAAATTGTGACGGAAGAGGTAGACGACCCATGGATTATCCGGCGATGTATGAACAGAAAAAGACAACGGTGGAGGAATTTCTCCGGGCGCTCCGCTCCGGCGACTGCCTGGTGGTGCCGGCGGACTGTGCCGAGCCCCGGGCCTTTCTGCAGGAGCTGCACCGGGCGGCGCCCCGGGTGGAAAATGTCACCGTGGTCAAGGGTGCAAACAATATGTATGACTTCATCACGGAGCCTTCCATGAAGGGGCATTTTGAAACCGTGGGCTATTACCACGGCCCCTCCCACCGCCTTGGCGAGCCTTTGGGCAATGTGTCCTATGTGGCCTGCGACATCCCGGATTTTGAGCCCTTTTTCGGCGCGGTTCATCCCTGCAGCATGTTTGTGGCGGCGGTGAGCCCCATGAACGAAGAGGGGAAATTCTGCATCGGCCTGTCCCGGCAGTGGGGCGAGGAATTCATCAAAACCGCGGACCGCATTTTCCTGGAGGTCAATCCCCGGATCCCCTGGGTGGAGGGCGGCCTGACCATTTCCCTGGAGGATGTGACGGCCCTGACAGAGGTGGACTATCCTTTGTGGGATGTGCCCACCATCCACTCCACGGAGGCGGAGCTGGCGGTGGCCCGGAACTGCCGGGAGCTGCTGCGGGACGGCGACTGCATCCAGCTGGGCATCGGGGGTCTTCCCAACGCCATCGCCCAGCAGATGTATGATCTGAAGGATCTGGGCATCCACACCGAGATGCTCACCGCCACCATGGGCGAGCTGATCCGCCGGGGCGTGGCCACCGGCGCGCGGAAGAACTTCCATCCCGGCGAGCACATCGCCTGCTTTGCCGGCGGCGATCGGGCGCTGTATGAAACCGTGGCCACAAACCCCCGGGTGCGCATGCTCCCCGGCACCTGGGTGGTGGATCCCATGATCATCCGGCAAAACGACAATATGGTCTCCATCAACACCTGCATCGAGATGGATCTCACCGGCCAGATCACCGCCGAGAGCGTGGGAGCCCGGCAGTTTTCCGGCTCCGGCGGCGCCTTTGACTTCGCTTACGGCGCCCTGCATTCCAGGGGCGGCCGGGGCATCTATGCCTTTACCAGCCTTTCCAGGAAGGGGCAGAGCCGCATCAACGCCCTGCTGCGGCCCGGCGCCCAGGTGACCATTCCCCGGAACTATGCGGACTATGTGGTCACGGAATACGGCATCGCCCCCCTCCGGGGCCGGAGCGTGAAGGAGCGGACGCTGAACCTGATCGCCGTGGCTCATCCGGATGTCCGGGCGGAACTGACCCGGCAGGCCAGGGAACTGAATTATATTTAATTTAAGCGAAAACCGGACGGCTGAAACCGTCCGGTTGAGACTGTCAAAGAAGCAGATGTGTCGCAGCGAAGCCCGGGCAGGGCGAGCCGCCCGGCGGGGCCGGGCGTAAATCCGCGGGGCCTTGGGCCCCAAGGATTATGCCGGCCGAATTCACTTCGGCCGAGCAGATCAAATTAAGCTTGAAAAAAGCCCGCTTGCGGGCTTTTTTGACAAGCGGAACCGGACGGCTGAAGCCGTCCGGTTTTTTCAGATGTCGGTGATGCGGCGCAGCTGCTCCAGGGGGATCTTCAGCACCTGCCGGTCGTAGGTGACCAGGCCGTTGAGCTCGTCCTCCACGTCGGTGAGCTGGGTGTAGATGGCGCCGGAGAGACCCTGGGCCTTGGCCTGGGCCATTTCCACCCGGAACAGCGCCAGCAGCTTTTTCTCCAGCTCCGGGGCGTCGGCGCAGTGGTTGTAGCCGAAGTTCTTTTCGTTCCAGGCGTGGCCGTTGATGCGAAGATTATAGCCGCCGTATTCCGAAACGATCACCGCCCGGCCCTGTTTGTCCGGCCTGTGGCGGTATTTGGTGAAGTAGATGTGGTAATCCTTCAGCTCGCCGACCCCCTGATCGTGCCAGCCGCTGGCGTGGTCGAGAATGCGGGTGGGGTCGATGCTGCGGGCGAAGTCCAGGGCCTTTTCGGCGTCAAACTGGCCCCAGGCCTCGTTGAACAGCACCCACATGGCGATGCAGGGGCAGTTGTAAAGCTGCTCCATCAGCTCCCCCAGCTCCCGGTAATACATCTTCCGGCCCCAGGCGTCGGTGCGGTCAAAGAGCTTGTAGCGGCTGTCCTTGAGGAAGCTGCCCAGCGCCAGGGGGGCGTTGCAGACGGAGAAGGGGTATTTTCCGCCGCCGTTGGGCATATCCTGCCAGACGATCATGCCCAGCCGGTCGCAGTGGTAATACCAGCGCAAAGGCTCGGTCTTAGCGTGCTTGCGGATGGTGTTGAAGCCCATGTCCCGGGCCATTTTGATGTCGTTGACCATGGCGGCGTCGGAGGGATAGGTGAGAAGCCCTTCCGGGTTGTAGCCCTGGTCCAGCACGCCGTTCATGAAATAAGGCTGGCCGTTGAGGCAGAGCCGGCCCTCTTCCACGGAGAATTTCCGCATGGCGAAATAGCTGTCCACCCGGTCCTTGCCCAGCGTGACGGAGAACTCATAAAGATGAGGGTTTTCCGGGGTCCAGGGGATGAAATCCGGCACCGGGATCCGGGCGGGGCATTCGTAATCCGCCCCGGCGAAATGCACTGTTCCCCCGGGCACGGCGTCGATGGCCACCATGCCCTCGTCGTACAGCGGCGTGATGCGCAGGCTCTCAATGTGTCTTTCAGGCACGGACTCTGCCCACACCGGCTGCCACAGGCCGCTCTGGGGGGTGTACCAGATGCCGCCCCGCTTTGTGCGCTGCTTGCCCCGGGCCAGGGGGGAACCCTCCGTATCGTCCCGGACGGCCACCAGGATCTCGGCCTGTCCGTCCGGGGCCAGCAGGTCGGTGACGTCGGCGGAAAAGGCGGTGAAGCCGCCGATGTGGGCCGCGGCCTCCTTGCCGTTGACCCAGACCACCGCCCGCTGGTCGGCGGCGCCGAAGTGCAGCAGGACCCGTCCGTCGGTGTTGGGCAGGCGGGTCTGCAGCCGATACCAGAGAAACTCGCCGCGTTTCAGCGCCCGGCCCACGCCGGAGGCGGGGGCTTCCGGCGAGAAGGGGACCTGGATCTTTCCCTCCCAGACGCTGGGGAAGGCGGCGCTTTGGGTGATGGCATAATCCCAGGCGCCGCAAAGGTTTTGCCAGAATTTGCGGGCCATTTGCGGCCGGGGGTATTCGTTAAACATGGCGCAGCCTCCGTTTCAGAAGAAGGATGGGGATCAGGCTCAGGATCAGCACTGCTGCCGCGGCCAGGAAGATGGCGGGCGTGGGCACGGTTTTGGTCACGCCCAGCTCCACATAGGTGCTTTGGCCGTTCTGGATCACCGCGGAGCCGATGAAGGGGCCGATGAGCATGGGGATGAGCACAGCGAAGATCATGCGGATGCCCTGGAAGTGGCCGGCCTTGTCCGCCGGGGTCAGGTCCCGCACCTGGGCGGAAAGAGCCGCGGAGACCAGCAGATGCCCGGACATCATCACGATGGCCACCAGAATGACCGGCAGCACATCCCGGGCAAAATACATGCCCAGCAGGCCGATGAGCATCACCAGCACCGCCGGAAGCGCAAAGCGGAGTTTGCCCGCTTTGTCGATGAAACGTCCGCCGATGACGGACACAACGGAGGCGGCGATGAGCACGATGCCCAGCACGACGGCGTAGTTGTCAATGCCCAGATAATTCTGAATATAGATGATGATGTAGGGGTAATAGACCTGCACGGCGATGGAAAACACCGCAAAGGCGGTCAGCGCCAGATACAGGGAGGCGTTCGCCCGGATGACTTCGGGGCGGAAGCCGTAGATCAGGTCTTTGAAATAATTGCCCTCCCGGCGGGGCAGGACCGGCTCGTTCACCAGACCGAAGCCCAGAACGCCGCAGAGCAGGGTGAAGCCGCCCACGATGGCGAAGAATTTCATCCACTGGCCTGCCTGGGTGATGCCGTCCAGCAGGCCGAACACGATGAGGATGGCCGCCAGGGGCAGAACGCCCAGCACGGATTCCGTGCGGCCCCGGTTGTCGTCGTTGGTGATGTCCGTGACCCAGGCGTTGAAGCAGGCATCGTTGGCGGAGGAGCCGAAGAAGGTCATCACGCAGTCCATGATCACAACGGCCAAGGCGCTTTCCAGCCAGCCGAAGGCCAGCACGGAGAGGCCCCAGAGAAGATAACCGCCGCAGAGGATGGCCTTGCGCCGGCCCAGCCGGTCGGACAGGGCGCCCACCAGCAGCGTCGTCACCGTGGCCACGGCGGCAGAAGCGGCCACCATGGCGGCGATCCAGTCCGGATCGGTGGAAAAGTTGTTGTAGAGATAGACGTTGAAGTACATATTCTCCAGGCACCAGGCGATCTGCCCGGCCAGGCCCATCAGCAAAAGGGCCCACCACTGGCGGCCGGAGAGTTTTGCGCTTTGTTTCATCCCAAAAGCCTCCCATAGGCGGAAAATCATCACAATGGCATTATATCAGCCCGGAAAGGCTTGTTCAAGCGCGGCTTGTTTCAACACAATCGGGCGAAAAAGCAATAAAATCCCTTGTTTAGTAATTAATTTGTAATAGACAGTAGGATTCTATTATGATAAAATATCCGCATGTAAAATTTTACGCAGAGGTGATGCTCATGGTATTCAATTTCAAAGGAGCTCGCCGGGAAAAGAAACCGCCCTTCCGTTCGTACGGCGGCGTTCATCCCGCGGACATGAAAGCTCCGGCCAACCAGGCGGCCATCAGCGAGATCGCGCTGCCGGCCCAGGTTGTCATCCCCATGTCCCAGCACATCGGCGCTCCCTGCACGCCCATCGTGGCCGTGGGGGACGAGGTGAAGCTGGGTCAGAAGATCGGCGAGGCGAAAGCCCCTGTTTCCGCGCCCATCCACGCCTCCGTTTCCGGCAAGGTCGTTGCCATCGAGCCCCGGCTCAACTCCCTGGGCAACATGGTCACCAGCGTCATTATCGAAAATGACGGTCTGGACACGCCGGCGGAAACCCTGGTTCCGGCCAGCGCCGAAGCCATGGAGGACCCCGAGCAGCTGGCGGCCATCATCCGGGAAGCCGGCATCGTCGGTATGGGCGGCGCGACCTTCCCCACGGCCTTCAAGATCACCAGCGGCTGGGGCAAGGTGGACACCGTTATCATCAACGGCGCCGAGTGCGAGCCCTACATCACCAGCGACCACCGCACCATGCTGGAGCATCCGGACGAGCTTCTCCGGGGCATCCAGCTCATCATGAAGGCCTGCAAGGTGGAACACGCCTATTTCGCCATCGAGAAAAACAAGCAGTTCGCCATCGATCTGCTGAAGTTCCGGGGCGCGGCCAAGATGGGCATTGAGATCGTGGAGCTGGAATGCCGCTACCCCCAGGGCGCGGAAAAAACCCTCATCCACACCATCACCGGCCGGGAAGTGCCTCCCGGCGGCCTGCCCGCCGCGGTGGGCTGCGCCGTGTTCAACACCTTCACCAGCTACTCCGTCTACCGGGCGGTGTACGAAGGCTGGCCCGCCATCGAGCGCGTGGTCACGGTCAGCGGCTCCGCCATTGCCGAGCCCAAGAACGTGAAGGTCCGCGTGGGCACCCCCATGCGCTGGGTCTTCGAGCAGACCGGCGGATTCAAGAAGGAGCCCTGGAAGGTCATCATGGGCGGCCCCATGATGGGCATTGCCCAGTTCGATCTGGACGTTCCCACCGGCAAGGGCACCGCGTCTCTGCTGGCCTTCTGCGAGAAGGAAGACCGCAGCGAGGAAAATCCCGTCTGCATCCGCTGCGGCAAGTGCCTGCAGGTCTGCCCCATGAAGCTGCAGCCCCTGTACATGTACCTCTACGAGGAAAAAGGCGACATTGAGATGATGAAAAAGCTCAATCTCACCGACTGCGTGGAGTGCGGTGCCTGTACGTATAACTGCCCCGGCCGGCTGCATCTGACCCATGCCTTCAAGGTCGGCAAGGCCAAGATCATGGCCCATGACGCCGCGGTGAAGGCCAAGGCCGAAGCGGAAAAGGCAAAGGCCGAAGCCCCCAGGGTGGAGGAAGAGACCAAGGCGAAAGCCGAAGCGGAAGCCAAGGCGAAGGCCGAAGCGGAAGCCGAGGCGGAGGCCAAGGCGAAGGCCGAGGCGGAAGCGGCCGCCCTGGCGGCGGAGCAGGCGGCCCTGGCGGCCCAGGCCGCCGTGGAAGAAGCGGCGGAGGCCGATACCGCCGAAGAAGCGGAAGAAGCCGCGGAGGAAGCGGCGGAAGCCGCTGAGGATGCGGCCAAGGCTTTGGAAGTGGCCGTGGACCTGGCGGCGCAGACCGCGTCCGAAGAGGTCGTGGAAGCGGCCGTGGAGGCGGCGGAGTCCGCCGAAGATGCGGCAGAGGCAGCGGAAGACGCCGCCGAAGCCGCGGAAGAAATCAGCGAAAAGGAGGCGGAATAAGATGAATGACGAACTGAAACTGCTTGTTTCCTCCTCTCCCCATATCCGCAGCCCCAGAGGAACCCGCGCCATCATGCTGGACGTGATCATCGCCATGATCCCGGCGCTGATCGCCTCGGTGATCTTCTTTGGCTTCAACAGTCTGCTCATCACGCTCATTTCCGTGCTTTGCTGTGTGGCCTTTGAATGGGTTTACCGCAAACTGATGAAAAAGCCCTGCTCCATCGGCGATCTGTCCGCCGTGGTCACGGGCATGCTCCTTGCCTTCTGCCTGCCGCCCACGGCGCCCTGGTGGCTGCCGGTGATCGGCGCGCTGTTTGCCATCGTGCTGGTCAAGCAGCTCTTCGGCGGCATCGGCAAGAACTTCCTCAATCCCGCGCTGGCGGGCCGTGCGTTCCTGTTTTCCTATCCGGTGCTTATGACCAGCTGGAAGGCCACCGTCTTCCAGGGCGATGCCTGGACCGGGGCCACCCCCCTGGCCAGCCTCCATGCCGGCTCTCTGGCTTCCGATTCCATCGGCGCCATGTTTGTGGGCAACATCGGCGGCTGCATCGGCGAGGTATCGACGCTGGCACTGCTTCTGGGCGGCGCCTGGCTTGTGTACCGGGGCGTCATCGGCCTTCGCATCCCCCTGAGCTACATCGGCACCGTGGCGGTGCTCACCCTGCTGTTCCCCCGGGGCAACAACGCCATCCTCTGGATGCTGCAGAACCTGTTTGCCGGCGGTCTGATGCTGGGCGCCATCTTCATGGCCACCGATTACTGCACCAGCCCCGTGACCCCCAGGGGTCAGATCATCTACGGCATCGGCTGCGGCGTTCTGACGGTGGTCATCCGTTACTTCGGCTCCTATGCCGAGGGCGTGAGCTATGCCATCCTCATCATGAACCTCACCGTCTGGATGATCGATAAGGCCACCGCTCCCAGCCGCTTCGGCGTGATGAAAACCAGCAAGATCCGCTCCTGGATCGATACGCTGCCCGACAAGTTCACCGCCAGGAAGCGGGCCAAGGAGGCGGCGGAGAAATGACAAAAGCAAAATCCTCGGGCACCTTTGCCACGATCCTCCGTCTGGGTGTGGTCCTGCTGATCATGGCGGCGGCTGTGGCTCTGGTGCTGGGGCTTGTGAACCTGCTCACCGCCGGGCGCATCGCCGACATTCAGGCCGAGACCATGAACGCTGCCATGCAGGAAGTCCTGCCCGCGGCCGGCTATACCCCGGTGGAGGATCTGAGCGGCAGTGAGGCGGTGGACGCCATTTACCAGGCCGATAACGGCTGGGTCGTGCAGTGCACCGTCACCGGCTCTCAGGGCAGCATCACCCTGATGGTCGGCGTGGATAAAACCTATACCTGCACCGGCATTTCCATCACCGATCACAGCGAGACCGCGGGTCTGGGCGCCATTGCCGGTCAGTCCGGCGAAAAGGGCGAGGCCTTCCGCCGTCAGTTCATCGGCCAGAGCGGCACGGTGGCTGTGACCAAAAACGGCGGCAGCATCGATGCCATTGCCGGCGCCACCATCACTTCCAGCGCTGTCTGCAACGCTGTCACCATTGCTCTGGCGGCCTGCCAGGCCCAGAGCGGCGCCGCTGCGGCTGTTCCGGCAGCGCCTGCCGCCCAGGCGGCCAGCGCGGAAGCGCCGGCGGCCGCTGTCGCCAGCGCCGAGCCTGCCACGGCTTCCGTGGGTTAAGGAGGTACAAGACATATGAATGTAAAATCTCAGCTTAAAGAGGGTCTGATCACCAACAACCCCGTGCTGGTGCAGCAGATCGGTCTGTGCGCCACCATGGCCATTTCCACCTCCCTCTTCAACGGTATCGGCATGGGTCTGTCCGTGCTGATCATCCTCACCTGCTGCAACGTGGTGGTCTCTGCCATCCGTAAGATCATCCCCGACCAGATCCGTCTGGCCATCTTCGTGGTGGTCATCGCGGGCTTCGTGACCATCGTGGATCTTCTGCTGCAGGCCTTTGTGCCGGCGCTGTCGGCCTCGCTGGGCGTGTTTATCCCGCTGATCGTGGTCAACTGCATCATCATCGGCCGGGCCGAGGCCTTCTGCCAGAAGCAGACCGTGAAGCGCTCCTTCTTTGACGGCGTGTTCATGGGACTGGGCTACACCCTGGTGCTCATCGCCATGTGCGTGGTGCGTGAGCTGCTGGGCAGCGGCACCTTCGGCGGCGGTCTGATCGATGTGGCCAACGGCTTCCGCCTCACGCTGGACGGCACCGGCGGCGGCATCCGCATCTTCCCCTCGGAATACGGCGCCAGCCTTCTGGTCCTGCCCTTCGGCGGCTTCCTTACGCTGGGTATTCTCCTGGCTCTGATGAACCAGATCCTGAGCAAATCCGCGGGAAAAAAAGGAAAGGAGGAGAATAAATAATGTTTACTTCTCTCGTTTCCATTTCTCTGGGAGCCATCCTGGTGAACAACTTCATCTTCTCCCAGTTCCTGGGCATCTGCCCCTTCCTGGGCGTGTCCAACAAAATGTCCACCGCCACCGGCATGAGCGTGGCCGTGACCTTCGTTATGACCCTGGCCTCCGCCATCTGCTGGGTGATCAACACCTATCTGCTGATCCCTCTGGGACTGGGATTTATGCAGACGGTGGCCTTCATTCTGGTCATCGCCGTGCTGGTGCAGCTGGTGGAAATGTTCCTGAAAAAGAGCATTCCCTCCCTGTATACCGCCATGGGCATGTTCCTGCCCCTGATCACCACCAACTGCGCGGTGCTGGGCGTGGTGCTGCTGAACACCCAGAACAACTACAACTTCCTGGAAAGTGTGGTTTACGGCTTCACCGGCGGCCTTGGCTTCGCCGTGGCCATCATCCTGTTTGCCAGCGTCCGGGAACGTCTGGAGTTTGCCGACTATCCCAAGGCCTTCGAGGGCTTCGCCATCTGCCTTGTGGCGGCGGCGCTGTTCGCGCTGGCGTTCATGGGCTTCTCCGGCCTGAAGATTTTTTAAGGAGGGTCTGAGATTATGATGACAGTAATTTGGGCCATTGTGGTCCTGGGTGCGCTGGGCCTTGTGTTCGGCGTTCTGCTGGCGGTGGCCGGCAAGATCTTTGCGGTGGAGACCGATCCCAAGGAAACCGCAGTTCGTGAAGTGCTGGCCGGCGCCAACTGCGGCGCCTGCGGCTATCCCGGCTGCGACGGCTACGCTGCGGCGGTGGCTAAGGGCGAAGCGCCGGTGAACGCCTGCGTCCCCGGCGGCGCGGCGGCGGCGGCCGCCATCGGCGAGATCATGGGCGTTTCCGCCGGCGAAGGCGAGCGCTATGTGGCCTTTGTGCGCTGCTCCGGCGCCCAGGGCATGGTGAAGGAAAAGTATGAATACCAGGGCCTGTCCTCCTGCCTGGCGGCCACCCGTCTGCCCGGCGGCGGCGCCAAGATGTGCGCCTTTGGCTGCATGGGCTTTGGCGACTGCGCGGCGGCCTGCCCCTTTGACGCCATGCATGTGGAAAACGGCGTGGCCAAAGTGGACCGGAGCAAATGCGTAGGCTGCATGAAGTGTGCGGAAGCCTGCCCCAAGGGCCTGATCACCAAGGTGCCTGCCAACTCCACCGACGTGGTGGCCTGCAGCTCCACCGAAAAGGGCGCCGTGGTGCGCAAGATCTGCGATGTGGGCTGCATCGGCTGCATGCTCTGCAAGCGGGAATGCCCGGCGGACGCCATCGTGATCGAGAACAACCTGGCGGTCATCGACCAGGACAAGTGTGTCCACTGCGGCCACTGCTCCGACATCTGCCCCCGCCACATCATCACCGACATCCGCTGAATTTTCACAACATCAAAGACCTGCCGAAAGGCAGGTCTTTTGCTTTATCCGGATGGGAGGATGCGCAGGCGTTTTCTTATCAAAGATTTAAAAACCTCTTGTGAAATTCTTAAAAAGTCCGGGAGCTTATTAAAAATGGCGGGGTCTTGTTGACAAAGGCGGTGCAGCACTCCAAAATCAGGAGGGCAGAAGCCGTGGCAACGCAGCTTCCTGCCGATGCCAGAATTTATGTAACAGGAGGTAATCTTCATGGAGAATATTTTTGAACGGTACGAATCCGAAGTTCGTTCTTACTGCCGCAGCTATCCCACGGTATTTGCATGGGCAAAGGATGAGTTTATGCGGGATGAGGACGGCCGGGAATACATCGATTTCTTCTGCGGCGCGGGAGCCCTGAATTATGGGCACAACAACGAATTCATCAAGCAAAGACTGATCGAGTACCTCCGGGAGGACCGCATCATTCACGCGCTGGATATGTATACCACGGCCAAAAGAGATTTTATTTCGTTCTTTGAAGAAAAGCTTCTCCGTCCCCGGGGGTATGATTACAAGATCCAGTTTACCGGGCCCACCGGCACAAACGCCGTTGAAGCGGCCCTTAAACTGGCCCGCAAGGTCAAAGGGCGCCCGGGTGTGTTCGCGCTGATGGGCGCCTTTCACGGCATGACCTTGGGCTCGCTCGCCTGCACCACGGACGCAGACGCCCGCGCCGGCGCCGGCGTGCCGCTGACGGATGTAACACATATTCCCGCGCCCTATATGTTCCCGGGCTTTGACACGATCGAATACATCGAGACCATTCTCACCGATGACCATTCCGGCATTGCAAAGCCGGCGGCATTTATTATTGAGGCGGTCCAGTCCGATGGAGGGATCTATCCCCTTGACATTGACTATCTGCAGCGGCTTCGCGAGCTTTGTGACCGACATGATATTCTTCTTATCGTGGACGACATTCAGGCAGGCGCCTGCCGCAGCGGCAGCTTTTTCTCCTTTGAAAGAGCGGGGATCCTTCCGGACATTGTGACGCTTTCCAAATCCGTTGGCGGCTACGGCATGCCGTTCTCTGTGGTCCTTTTAAAGCCCGAACTGGATGTTTGGGCGCCCGGTGAGCACAACGGGACCTTCCGCGGCAACCAGATCGCCATGGTGGCGGCCAGGGCCGGTCTTGAATTCATGCTGGACAATCACCTGGAAGAGCAGACAAGGCGCCGGGGACGGATCGTTGAAAACTTCCTCAGGGAAGAGGTCCTTCCTTTGGATGAGCGGCTTCAGATCCGGGGTATCGGGCTTATGTGGGGCATTGACTTTAATGGGATGCCCGATCCCTCTGTGTCCCGGGCCGTGGTAAGCAAGTGCTTTGAAAACGGCCTCATCGCCGAACGGGCCGGCCGCGGCAACAATGTTCTCAAAATCATGCCGCCTCTGACGATCCGGGATGAAAGTCTTTGCAGGGGCCTTGCGATACTTAAGTCCTCGTTGCAGGAGGTGCTGGAAGGAAAGTAAAGCCGGTTCAGGTTTTTGATAAAGTCCTTGCGTGTCTATTCAGCCTTGAAAGAGTATCGGGGCCAAATGCCTGACGCCCGGTGGGGAGATATCCCCACCGGGCGTCAATTTGGATCAGACAATATACAGGAGCTTTCGGGCTTCGAACAGCAGCTCATCCCGCACGTCGGGATGGGCGATGGCGATGAGGTCTTTTACCCGATCCTTCACGCTGCGGCCCCGGAGATGGGCCACGCCGTACTCGGTGACCACATAGTCCGTATAAGTGCGGGGGATGGTCACGGCGGAGCCGGGGGTAAGGATGGGCTTGATTTTGGAGATGCCCTTGTTGGTGGTGGAGGGCATGATGAGGATGCTGCGGCCGCCCTTGGAATGGGCCGCGCCGTAGGCAAAGTCAAAGGCACCGCCGGGGCCGGAATACTGGCGGGCGCCGATGGTCTCGGAGTTCACCTGGCCGGTGAGGTCGATCTCCATGATGGCGTTGATGGAGACCATGTTGTCGTTGGAGCGGATGACAAAGGGGTCGGTGACATAGCTGGCCGGGCGGATGACGCACTGGGGATTCTCGTGCAGGAACTTGAAGAGGCCGGGCATGCCGCCGGCAAAGCAGAAGGTGTGCTCGCCCCGGTTGATGTTCTTTTTGTCGCCGGTGACCACGCCTTTTTCGATCATGGTCTGCATGAGATTGGTGAACATCTCGGAGTGGATGCCCAGATCCCGCTTGTCCATCAGGTTCCGGGCGCAGGCGTTGGGCAGGGAGCCGATGCCCAGTTGGATGCAGTCGCCGTTGTTGACGAGCTCCGCCACGTACTGGCCGATGATGTTGTCCTTTTCGGTGGAGGGAGCGTCGGGGATGGTATAGATATCATAGTCCGCTTCGTAGAAGGCGGTGACGTCCCGGATGTTGATCTCCACGCCGCCCCGGACGGTCTGCAGCTGTTTGTTCACTTCCAGGATGATGCGCTCGCAGCTCAGAGGGTCAATGTCCCGCTCCCACATCTGAGAGAGGTTGACCTGGAAATTGCCGTTTTCGTCCATGGGGGTGACGGCGGCGATGTAGACATTGCGGGGATAGGCGGCGTTGTACCAGATGGGCTGGTCGGGCAGGTCGTTGGGCACGAAGGTGCAGTTGCCCTTTTCAATGGCGGGCACCCAGCCGGCGGAATAGAAGGCGGACTGAGTCAGGAAATGGCCGGCCATGCCATCGTTTTGCAGGAAGCCATAGTCCGAGGAACGGCCCTTGAGAATGGTCACGTTCTCCACCCGGTGGGCGATGGTGTGCAGTTTTTCGCAGAAAAGCCGGGGCTCGTTGCAGTCCTTGGCAAAGCAGATGTTATCGTTGGAGCGGATGAGCTGGAGACAGTCTTCCAGCCTGCTCTTTTTTGCTTCGTACATTTCGCGGATATTCATGTCGTTCACCTCGGGGGAATTATAGCGAAAAAACCAAGAGATTGCAAGGATTTACGGATGTCGGAGGACTTGGGAGAGTTCCGTGAAAATTCGCCGGAAACCGGAGAGAATTCATGCTTTTTATTTCAGAAGCTCATCCGTCAGCCGCAGGATCTCCGGGGCAATGCGCTGGCGCTCTTTTTTGGTAATGTGCTGATACAAAGGCCAGGCGGCGATGACCCCGGCCATGCCCAGAAGGCCCAGAATCAGGCCGGGTACAAACAGCGCACCGCCCCAGACCATGATGCAGCTCATGCCGCCGCCCATGACAAGGGCGCCCAGAATGCCTGCCACCAGGGAGACCATGGTTCCCTTTCGGGTGGCGCTTTCGTCCAGGCGGCGCAGGGTCTCCATTTTGTCCTCTTCCCGGGAGACATACTTCTCCCGGATGCGCTTGATCTCCTCCTGCTGGGGGGCGGAATAGGTATAGTGGAAGGAATCGTGTTCCATAAAAATCTCCTGTTTCTTTGTTTATCGGACAAGGCTCAGGTTTCTTCATGGCTCGGCCTCCGCAGCCGTACCGTGAAGGTGCTGCCCACGCCCGGGGCGCTTTTCACGGAGATCTCCGCGCCGGTGATGTCCATGATGCGCTTCACCAGCGCCAGGCCCAGACCGTTGCCGGCGGTGGCGTGGGAGCTGTCGCCCTGATAGAATTTTTCAAAAATGTGGGCGCCGGTCTCCGGGCTCATGCCGCAGCCGGTGTCGGAGACGCTGACGATGGCCCAGTTTTCGTCCGCCGTGAGGGACAGGGAGACCCAGCCGCCGGGGGCGGTGAATTTGAAGGCGTTGGAAAGAAGATTGTTCCACACCAGCTCCAGAAGCTCGCTGTCCGCCCGGATGAGGACGTTTTCGGCGATGTCTGTCTCGATGTCGATGTTTCGGCTTTCCCACACATGCTCAAACTGCAACAGACTTTGGCAGAGCTGCTCCCCCAGGTCGAAAAGTTCATCCTGAGGGTAGATCTGCTGTTTTTCCAGGCGGTTGAGCTTGAGGATGTTGGTCATCAGATCCGCCAGCCGCCGGGAGCCGTCGGTGACGGCTTTGGCATATTCCAGGCGCTTTTCTTCGGAAAGATCGGGGGTCTGCAGGAGCGTGCCGTAGTTCTGCATGACCGCCAGGGGCGTTTTCATTTCATGGGAGACGTTGGCAATGAAGTCCGTGCGCAGGGTCTCCACGCCGGAGAGCTCCTGGGCCATCTGGTTGAAGCAGTTGATGATCTGGTTGAAGTTGGCCTTGCCGTGGGCGGAGCGCACCGGGGCGATGCGGACGGAAAAATCCCCCTGGGCGATCTTCCGGCCGGCCTCGGTGATTTTTTGGATGGGCCGGTCCACCATAAATTTCCGGCGCAGCCCGTCTGCTGACGTGAAAAGAAGGCTTAGAAAGACTACGTTCATAAAGGTGAGCTTGGCGGCGGCGGAGAGGGTCTGCTCCGTGAGGGTGATGCCCAGGGTGCCGGTGAGGGTGGTGACGAAGAGCATCATGCAGCAGGAAATGACGAAGGCGATGAAAAGGAAAATGACCGCGTAATGGCTCAGCGCGGACAGAAAGCGGGGTGTATGCTTCATTTCAGCACCGCCTTGTAGCCAAGACCGTGGACGGTGACGATCTCAAAATCGTCGCAGTCCGCAAGCTTTGCGCGCAGCTTTGTCATATACACATCCACCGTCCGGGGGCCGGAGGAACTGTCCGCATCCCAGAACTCGTCCATGAGCTGGCTGCGGGTGAAGGTCTTTTTGGGATAGGACAAAAGCTTATACAAAAGGCTGAACTCCCGGGCGGTGAGGGGGATCTCCTCGTCGTCCAGATAGGCGGTGTGCTCGTCCGCATCCATGACAAAGCGGCCCAGGGTGAGCCGGCGGCTGGAGGCGATCTTCGCCCGGCGCAGCAGCGCCCCGATGCGCAGGAACATCTCGTCCAGGTCGATGGGCTTTACCATATAGTCGTCGATGCCCACCCGGTAGCCCCGCTGCTTGGCGGCGAAATCATCCCGGGCGGTCATAAACAGGATGGGGATGTCCTGGTTGAGGCTGCGGACGGTCTGGACAAATTCAAAGCCGTCCACGCCGGGCATCATGATGTCGGAAACGATGAGGTCAAACATGGTGGTATACATGGCGTCATAGGCGGCGTTGGCATCCAGGCAGCCGGTGGCCCGGTAGCCGCTCTGGTTCAGAAAGGCGCAGGCCGAGCGATTGAGATCGGGATCGTCTTCCACGATCAGGATCTGAAACATGGCGAAAACCTCCCAGGGTGGTTTTTTGTTATCATACCACAGAGATGTTAAAGTTTTGTTTGCGTTTTGGGGATTGGGCATAAAAAAGCGCATCCAAAGCGGATGCGCCGGGATTTTCATTTCTTCAGTGCGTCCATGCGGGCCTGGGCTTCCTCGGCCCGGGCTTTGGCCTGGGCGATCTGCTCGTCCCGCTGGGCCTGCATGACGGCCTTGCGGGTCTCGGGCTTGCCCATGGCCTTGGCCTCTTCCCACTGGGCCTTGGATTCGGCCTTGGCGGCGGCGAAATTGGCCTTGTCCACTTCGTGCTGGGCCCTGGCGCTTTCCTTCATATCTTCAAAAGCTTTCTTGAAAAAGTTGCTCATTGTATGATTCCTCCCAAATTTTTATTCAGAATGAGTGTTGATGTTATGCCCGGGTTTACTTCGCTTACTTCAGGCCCATGAACAAAGGGATGAGGCCCAGCAGCATCAGGATGCCCGCGATGCCGATGACGATGCCGGGGAGCATGGCGTTCCAGACCATGATCAGGCACATGCCAAGACCCAGGATCAGCGCGGCGGCGACGGCATAGGCGATCTTGCCGATGAGCTTCCAGTCGGGCTTGGGGGCGCTCTTGCCGGACATCTTCCGCAGGGCGATGAACAGGGCGATCAGAATGACAGCGCCGATGGCGGTGACGACAACGCCGGGCTTGAAGGCGTTCCATTCCGGCAGAAGGCACATGCACAGGCCGATGGAAAACAGCAGGCCGCCCAGAACGCCGAAGATAAGAGAAACAAAGTGTTTTTTCTGCATGATCGATTTCCTCCAAAAAGTTGTTGTTTGTTTTGATGGCCTTATCCTAAGCCCGGCTTGTTTTCAAAATGATGAGGAAATGTTTGCGAAATGTTAATTCGGACTGTCAAAGAAGTATAATTTGCCCAGCGAAGCCCGTGCAGGGCGAGCCGCCCGCCGGGAGCGGGCGTAAATCCGTGGGGCCTTTGGCCTCAAGGATTATGCCGGCCGAATTCACTTCGGCCGAGCAGATCCAAGCCAGCTTGAAAAAGCCCGTCTGAGGGCTTTTTGACAAGCAAAAGCGGCACGAGTTTTTTCGTGCCGCTTGGAGCGCCGGTATTTTATTGGTTGTTTTTCAGCAGCTGGTACTTGATGTCCCAGAGCTTCTGGGACAGGTCCACATAGTAGCGGTGGGGGTTTTCAAAGCGCTTGACCTCATCCCAGAGGGTGTCGATCTGCTGGGCGCAGTAGGCTTTGATCTGGGGCAGGCTGGGGCTTTCGTAGACCAGCTCGCCCTTTTGAAAGATGGGAACCAGCAGCTCTTTGGCCTGGAAGTTATAAAGCTCTTTTTCCTTCCAGGTGGCGTCCGGGTCGAAGATGCGGAAGTTGCCGCTGTCGTCCATGGTCTCGTCGTGGAGGCAGAGATAGTCCGCCAGGGCCTTGCCCGTGTCCCGGGCGTAGCAGCGGTAGAGCTTTTTGAAGTGGGGGTTGGTGATCTTGGCCACGGTCTCGCTGATCTTGATCTTGGGAACGATCTCGCCGTCGTTTTCCACGGCCACCAGCTTGTAAACGCCGCCGAACACGGGCTCGCTCTTGGCGGTGATGAGCCGCTCGCCCACGCCGAAGCAGTCGATGCAGGCGCCCTGGCTGATGATGTCCCGGATGAGGTATTCGTCCAGGGCGTTGGACACGGTGATCCGGCAGCCCTCCCAGCCGGCCGCGTCCAGCATCTGCCGGGCCTTGCGGGTCAGGTAGGCAAGGTCCCCGGAGTCGATGCGGATGCCGCAGGAGGTGATGCCCTGGGGGCGAAGGATCTCGTCAAAGGCCCGGATGGCGTTGGGGATACCGCTTTCCAGGACGTTATAGGTGTCCACCA
>CAZSAX010000010.1:21717-27297 GCA_964605075.1 uncultured Oscillospiraceae bacterium | reverse complement strand
CCACCGGCAGGGCACGAAATGGTGCGTCTTCCCCATGTACGATTTCGCGCATCCCATCCAGGACGCGCTTGAGGGCATCACGCACTCCCTCTGCTCGCTGGAATATGAGGACCACCGCCCGCTGTACGACTGGGTCATCGAGCATACCGACGTCCCCTCGAAGCCGCGGCAGATCGAGTTTTCCCGCCTCGGCATCGACCACACCGTCATGTCCAAGCGCAAGCTCCGCCGCCTGGTGGAGGAGGGCCATGTCTCCGGCTGGGACGATCCCCGGATGCCCACCCTCTGCGGCCTGCGCCGCCGCGGCTATACTCCCGGCTCCATCCGCCGCTTTATCGACCGCATCGGTGTGTCCAAGGTGAACTCCACCGTGGACTACTCCCTGCTGGAATCCTGCCTGCGGGATGAGCTCAACGCCAAGGCCCCCCGGCGCATGGTGGTGCTGCGGCCGCTGAAGCTCATTGTGACCAACTACCCCGAAGGCCAGAGCGAGACCGTGAGCGTGGAAAACAACAACCTGGACGAAGCCGTCGGAACCCGCGAGGTCTCTTTCTCCCGGGAACTCTGGATCGAACAGGACGACTTCATGGAAGAGCCCGTGAAGAAGTACAACCGCTTTTATCCCGGCAACGAAGTGCGGCTCAAGGGCGCTTATATCGTGCGCTGCACCGGCTGCGAAAAGGACGAGAACGGCAAGGTCACCTGCGTCTACTGCGAGTATGACCCCGCCACCCGGGGCGGCGACGCCCCCGACGGCCGCAAGGTCCGGGGTACCGTGCACTGGGTGGACGCGGGCGCCGCTGTGGACGCGGAGGTGCGCCTGTACGACTACCTCTTCTCCGATCCCGAACCCGACGCAGCGGAGGACTTCATCACCTGCCTCAACCCCGAATCCCTGGAGGTGCTCGCCGGCTGCAAGGCGGAAAAGGCTCTGGCAGAGGCCAAGGCCCCCGAAAGCTTCCAGTTCCTGCGTCTGGGCTACTTCGCCGTGGACAGCAAGGACAGCACGGCGGATCGTCTGGTCTTTAACCGGGCGGTGGCCCTCAAGGACAGCTTCAAGCCCAAGGCCTGAGCGGGAAGCCTTGATAACAAAAGAAAAAGCGCGGACTCTACCAGACGTAGAGTCCGCGTTTTTTGATTTCTACTGACAGTTTTTTGGCGGTGGAACCCGGATTTTTGAAGTAGCTTGTCTCTACGGGGCCTCTCTGGCATAATGAAGCCCGTCCCGCTTGGCGGGACGCTTTCATTACCCGGCTCAGGCCGCCCAGGAGGTTTCTATGTTCCCAGATACACGCAAGGCAAAGATCGTCGCCGATTCATCCGCCGACCTGTTCACATCCCCGGCCGACAGCATCGCTTCCGCACCGCTGAAAATCGTCACGGCGGAAAAGGAATATGTGGATGACGAGCAGTTGGATGTGGCCCGGATGGTGGAGGAGCTGGCGCAGTACAAAGGAAAGTCCTCCAGCTCCTGTCCCAATTCCGAGGACTGGCTGCAGTGCTTCGGGGAGGCGGAGGAGGTCTACTGCGTGACCATCACCGCCACCCTTTCCGGCTCTTACAACGCCGCCTGTGTGGCCAAGCAGATGTACGAAGAGCAGCATCCGGAGCGGAAGGTCTTTGTTATCAACACCCTCACCGCCGGGCCGGAGATGAAGCTCATCGTGGAAAAAATCCGGGAACTGCTGGAGGCCGGAAAAAGCTTTGAGGAGATCCGTGAAGAGGTCATGACCTACAGCCGGCACACCGGGCTTCTTTTTATGCTGGAATCCATGAAGAATCTGGCCAACAACGGCCGGGTGAGCCATCTGGTGGCCAAGGCCGCGGGACTGCTTGGCATCCGGGTGGTGGGCAAGGCCAGCGACCGGGGGGACCTGGAGCCGCTGGATAAGTGCCGGGGCGAGAAAAAGGCCCTGGACACCATCGTGGAGCGCATGCGAAGCCTGGGCCACAAGGGCGCCAAGGTGCGCATTGCCCATTGCTTCAACGAGGAAGCGGCCCAGCGCCTGAAACAGCGCATTCTGGCAGCGTTCCCCAACGCGCAGGTGGAGATCTATGAATGCCGGGGTCTCTGCAGCTTTTACGCCGAAAAAGGCGGGCTGCTGGTGGGCTTTGAAAAGTTTTAACGAAAGATAAAAGGCCGCTTGGCCACAGACGGAAGCGCCCGGACAGGAAACTGTCCGGGCGCCGTTTTGTTTTACAGGATGACCCGGAGGATGAACTGACCATTCTGGGTCATGAACTGGCAGTTGCCGCCCAGTTGCTGGGTGATGTGGCGGATGCTCTGGGTGCCGCAGCCGTGGCCCTTTTTGTCCGTGACCGGCAGGCCGTCGGCAAAGACGGGGGTCTGGGCCACCGGGTTTTCCACGGACAGAAGAAGCTTCTCGTCCAGCGTTTTCAAAAGCAGCCGGATCCTGCGCTGTTCCGGTGGGAACTCTTTCTGGGCGTTGAGGGCGTTATCCAGGGCGTTGGAGAGGATAGAGGAGAAAGAAAGCTCATCCACATCCAGCTGCTCCAGCTTCACGCTGTAATTAAAATAGACATTATGCGCCTGGCATTTGGCGGCGAAGTCGGACAGAACGTAGTTTATAGTGTCGTTGCCGCAGAAGCGCACAAGTCTTGTTCCTTCGATCACGGAGGCATAGGAGGCGATCATCTCCCGGGCTTTGGCCTCGTCGCCGCTGTCGATGCAGACGGAAAGACTGCTGAGAAACAGGCGCATATCGTGGCGCAGAAGCCGGGTCTCCTGCTCGCTGCGGCGGATGGCGTCCATCTCCTTGGCCTGCTGCTCCACGGTGATGCGCACGAGCTGCTCTTTCCGCTCCGCGTCGGCTTTCTGCTCGTATTCTTTATAGTAAAGAAAGCAGAAAAACAGAAAAGCCAGGCACAGAACAAAGGGCAAAAACTCGGCCACTGCCGGGTGATTGGCAGTCCAGAGGTCGGTATAGATGCCCATGACATAGTCAAAGAGGTAATAGACCATGGGCACGCTGCCGAAGATCCAGACACTGCGGCTGTCTTTCTGGAAAATCTGGGCCAGGGAGGGGGAAAGATAGACCAGGGCGACAAAACCAACCATCAGCAGCACGGCTGTCTGCACGGCCTGTTCGGCGGCGTGGCTTTGGGTCAGCCAGGCGCACAGCGCCCCGGCCCACTTGGCGGGCTGGCAGCACAAATAGGCGGCACACAGAGCGGCCAGCGCCGTGACAAAGCGCCGGCGGCAATACAGGCAAAGCAGCAGAAGCAGAGGAAGATGGGCGATCAGGGGGTAGAGCTTCCATACCAGTTCTTCATCAAACAGCCAATAGGTCCCCAACTGCAAAAGACCGCAGAACGCAAACAGGGCGGCGGCAAGGGCCCGGTTCTTTTTCTGCCCGGCGCCGGTCAGCTGCAGGCCGGCATAGGCAAAGGTCAAAAGGATGCCGAACAGCAAAAGCAGGGCATAGTGAATATAGAACAGAATGTTTTCCATCATCATTCACCCCCTGCCTTTCCGAACAGCAGCCCGAAATAGGCGGCCTCAAAGGCTTTGTGGCAGCTGCGGGCGATGGGGATGCGGGCGCCGGAGCGCATGGTGATCTCCTTGAGGGTGTAGGTCATGATGCGGTGAAGATTCACAATGTAGCTGCGGCTGCATTTAAAGAAGCCGTCGGAAAGAAAAAGCTGCTTTTCGTAGGTGTACAGCGGCTCCACGCTCAAAAGACTGCTTCCATCGGTCAGAGTGAACAGAACGTGCTTGTTCTGGGCTTCTATGTATTCAATGCGTCCGATCTCCAGGCGGTGGATGGCGGTGGCGCTTTTCACGGTGATGCACCGGGCGTTTTCCCGCAGCTCCCGGGCCAGGTCCTCCAGACATTCATAGAGCCGGGCGGGCTCCAGGGGCTTCATCAGATAGTTGCTGGCTTTCACGGAATAGGATTCCACCGCAAAATCCGCGGAGGAGGTGAGAAAGACGATTTTTACGCTTTTGTCCTGCTGGCGGATCTCCCGGGCGGTCTCCATGCCGCTGAGCAGGGGCATGACCACATCCAGCAGAAGAATGTCAAAGGGGGCGGCGGCATGGGCCTGGAGAAGGGCGTCGCCGTTGTCAAAAAGCTCCACCGTCCGCACTTCCGCCGGGGTGTCCCATCGATCCAGAAGGGCCTTGGTCCGGCGCAGAAAGTCCGGGTTGTCATCACAAATGGCAATGCGCAAAATATAGCCCTCCTTTGCCGGTTTTCTTACAGAATGTAGTATATCACGGCTTATTTTCCGATTCAATGAAAGAGCGTTCCATTCGCTCCCTGAAAACTGCATTTCGCGCCGGCAAAGGAAATGCCCGGGGAAGATTTGGTACAATAAGCCAGTAAAAATATCCCCTTGAGAATGAGAGGTAACGAATAATGAAAAAACTGATGAGCCTGCTTCTGGTGGTGCTGATGGCGGTTGCGCTGCTTCCGGCGGCGGCCTTTGCAGCCTCTGGCGCGACGGTGACTAATCTCCAGGTGACCGACGCCACTTATTACAGCAGCGGCGCCCTGAAAAGCCTTTCGGCCAAATTCGACTGGGTTCAGGGCGGTGTGACAGCTCGTTTGACGCTGATGACCCAGCGGCTCCAGGGCACCGGCGACTCTGGCGATTGGGGCGATTTCAGCAACTATGGTAGCTACGGGACCGCCTACAACGATTTTAACGAAGTTCTGGCGGACAACAGCAACTTCGGTATCATTGCCTACACCAACGAGATGTCGATTGGTTCGAGCAGTGTGAACAATTCGGTGAGTTTCAGCTTTGCGGAAACCGCCATTCCGCTGAGTACCAACGCTACCTATTATGTCTATCTGTGGTCTCAATATAACGGCCATTGCTACCCTGATAACCTGATGTTTGTTATCCAGGTGAAGGATGGCGCGGTGCAGTATACGCCTGCCACCCCCGAAGCCGGCCGCAATGTCTACAATGCAAGTGCGTTTGAAGCGGTTGTGAGCCAGACGACTTTCAGCGTGACTGTCACAGCAGCGGAGAATATGACCAAGACCGAAAGCTCCGGCGCAGCCGCCCAGACGGATCTGGGCGTGCCCATGACCCCGGTGGTTTACACCGCGGACCGGGGCTATGTGTTCCCGGAAGACTATGTTTCCGGCATTACCATCACGGCGGATTCCGGAATTACCGTGACCCGCAACAGCGCCAGGCAGATCACCGTTTCCGGCATGCCGGTGAAGAACACAGCGGTTACGCTTCCTGCCCCTGCTGCGGACACGGAGTATGATGTGGTCTGCGCGGCCAACCTCACCGGCGGCACGGTCAGCGCTGACTACAGCAAGGCCTATGCCGGCGATGTTGTGACCATTACGGCTGAGCCGGAGACCGGCTACAACTTTGTGGCGTTCAGCGTGAAGGATGCTTCCGGCGCGGATGTTGCCGTTACGGACGGCAAGTTCACCATGCCCGCATCCGATGTCAGCGTGGCGGCGGAGTTTGCCAAGAAGGAATACAGCGTGACCTACATGGCTGATGGTACCCAGGTGGGCGAGACCCAGACCGTGAAGCACGGCGAAGATGCGGTGCCCGAGACCGTTCCTGCCAAGGAAGGCTATA
>CAZSAX010000010.1:0-21617 GCA_964605075.1 uncultured Oscillospiraceae bacterium | reverse complement strand
CATCACCGCGAACTATGTTATCAACACTTATGAAGTGAAGTATATGGCGGAGGGCATCCAGGTGGGCCAGACCCAGATCGTGGAGCATGGCGGCAATGCCACAGCCCCTGAGATCCCCGCTAAGGACGGCTACATGGCCCAGTGGGGTGCAGACGGCAAGAACATCACTGCCGACACCACCATCGAGGCGGTTTACACGGCCATCCCCGTGGATGCTCCGGCGGCGGACATTCCCCGTACCGGCGACGAGCGCAGCGTGTTGCTGTGGGCCGGAATGCTGCTGCTGACCATGGGCGCGGCAGCCATGATTTTCGGAAAGAAAAAGTATAACAACTAAGCATTTGCCTAAAAAGGCGGTGGCTGATGCCACCGCCTTTTACTTTTCATTCTTTTTTGGCCGGGGCGTTGATCAGGAGCACCGCGCCCAGCACAAGCAGGACGCCCAGGCCCGTGCTCAGGGAAAGGCTTTCTCCAAAAACCAGAATGCCGGTGAGGGAGGCTACCACCGGCTCGATGGAGACCATCATGGAAGCCTTGCTGGCCTCCACGCCCCCCAGGGCCCAGTTGTAAAGCAGGGAGGGGAGGAAGCCGGAGATCAGGATCAGTCCCGCGGCGTAAAGGCCGCCCGGCAGACTTTGGAAGGCGGGGGCTGCCGGGGCGAAGCCCCAGACGAGAAGCCCCGTGAGGCTGCAGAACAGCCAGCCGTAGAAATTGATCTGAAAAACATCGTAGCCCCGCTTGCTGAGGAGCTTGGAGAAAATGCTGTAAAGGGCGTAGCCAAAGCCGGCAAACAGCCCGAACATCACGCCCCGGCCGCTGGCGCTGCCGCCTTCCAGTAGTCCGGAGACCAGGGCGCAGCCCAGCACGGCCAGCACCAGCGCCGCCAGCTTTTTGGCGGAAAATTTTTCCCGGAAAACAAAAAGGCTTATCAGGGTCACGAACACCGGTGCGGTGTACATCAGCGTGCAGGCCACGGACATATCCGCCAGCTCAATGGCCCGGTAGTAGGAAAAGGTGAAAAAGAAGGTGGCCAGGATCCCGAAGCCAAGAAAGAGCCACAGGTCTTTGCGCTTGATGCGGAATTTTTTGGGGTCTTTGAAAAGGAGCGTCAGCCCGAAAAGCAGGCAGCAGCCCCCGCTTCGCAGGATGAGGATCCCCGACGAGGCAAGGCCCAAAGCGCTCAGATGCCGGGTAAACAGGCCGATAATACCCCAGAAAAGGCCGGACAGCAGTATGGCGATCTCATAGGTCTTTTTCACAGGTTCACCTCCCACGAAAAAATATCTTACATCCGCTTGCAAGAGCTGTCAACTTTGGATATAATGGGCCGTGACTATGCGGGCATGGTGGAATTGGCAGACACGCTGGATTTAGGTTCCAGTGGGCAACCGTGCAGGTTCAAGTCCTGTTGCCCGCACCACGTCGGAGCAAGCTCTGTATCGCTTGCTCCGACTTTTTTCGAAAGCAAAGGCCCGGACGGTTTTCTGTCCGGGCCATTTACTTTTAGCGGGAGGGAGGGGGCGTTTCTTTCCCGGGCGACGAAGATGAGGGGCAACGGGGAAGGTAGATGTTGCAGAAAGCAGGAGAAAGTGGTAAAATACTATGAATTATCAAAGGAATCAGGACCACTTCCGGCGGGATGAAATCTGCCGGGAGAAAATGGGCGGCAAGCCGCGCCAACAGGAGGAGTTCATGAAGAAAGTCTGTCACATGACCAGCGCCCATGATTCGGATGATGTCCGGATTTTTTATAAGGAGTGCGTCTCTTTGGCCGCGGCTGGGTATGACACCTATCTTGTGGCCCGGGGAGAGGACCGGGAGGAGCGGGGCGTGCATGTGGTTGGCGTGGGCGAGGCGCCGGTCAGCCGCCTGAAGAGAATGTTCCGGTTTGCCGGCACCGTGTATAAAAAAGCGCTGGAGCTGGATGCGGATATCTATCACCTGCATGACCCGGAGCTTCTGCCCTATGGAATGAAGCTGAAAAAACGCGGCAAGAAGGTTGTTTTTGACAGCCATGAAAACCACACGGTACAGATTCAGGACAAGGACTATTTGCCGGCAGCTGCCAGGAAAGCTGTCTCTGCCATGTATCATCGCCGGGAGACCCGGGCCGCCGCGGCTTTTGATGCGGTGGTCGTTCCCTGCACCTTTGACGGAAAGAACATCTTCGAAGGCCGGGCCCGGCAGACCTGCTATATCGCCAATTACCCGCGAATGTCTGATTTTGACGGACGGCAGGGAGGGCAGGAAAGAACAGACAGCGTTTGCTATGTGGGCGGCCTTTGCTATGAAAGAGGGATCTATCATCTGATCCAGGCGGTCCATAAGGCGGGGAAGCGTTTGGTGCTGGCCGGCGCGTTTACCGATCCGGCCTTTGAACAGCAGATAAGGGCTATGCCCGAGTTTGCCTGTGTGGATTATCTTGGTGTGCTGCCAAACACGGAAATTGCCGCCGTGCTGGGAAAATGCAGTATTGGAGCCAACACGCTTCTGGATGTGGGCCAGTATCACCATATTGATACCTTTGGGCTGAAAGTGTTTGAGTATATGTCCATGGGGCTGCCGGTTCTTTTGCCGGATTACCCCTATATGCGCCGTATGGCAGATCAATATGAATTTGGCATTTGTGTTAAGACGGACGATGTGGACAGCATCGCCCAGGCGATTCGGTATTTGAACGAGCACCCGGACATTGCCAGGCAAATGGGTGAAAATGGCCGCAGGGCGGTGGAACAGGAATTCAACTGGGGCACCCAGGAACGGGTGCTGTTGGAGCTGTATGAAAGTCTGGAGAAGTAAGGGTTTCTATGTATATTCTTGAGGTTTCCCGCGGCTGTCCGGATGAGCGGTATCCGCTGAATGGTGTTTTTGAACTTGACCAGGCAAAGGCGCTGGCGGAGCAAGGCCATAAAGTGATTTTTGCCGCGGTGGATGTGCGCTCCATTCGCCGGTGGCGCCGCTGGGGTCTTTACCGAATGGAAAAGGACGGATTGACCGTTTATAACTTTTCCTTTCCGGTGGGGGCGATTTCTGTCCTGGCGAACAGCGTGCAGAAACTGGGATTTAAGCGGCTGTATCGCCAAATCAAACGCCGGGAAGGCAAACCCGATGTTGTTCATGCCCATTTTGGGGATGTTGCGGCGGCGGTGGTGGATACCTGCGGGGTGGAAAAGATCCCCTATGTTGTCACAGAGCACTCCTCCGCGGTGAATGTGGATGTTTTGCCGGAAAAGACCCGAACGGAACTGACAAAGACCTATGCCCATGCGGCGGCCGTTATTGCCGTCAGCGGGGCGCTGAAAGAAAAAATAAAAAAGCACACCGGGAAAGACGCAGTGGTTGTTCCCAATATAGTGGATCTTTCCCTGTTTGAGCCGACATCGAGCCGACGGAAAGGCGAGGGCCTGCGATTCATTTCTGCCGGAAATCTTGTTCCGGGCAAGGGATTTGATGTTTTGCTGGACGCCTTTCAGTGTGTTGTGCGTACCCGGCCCGATGCCAGGCTTCTTATCATGGGTGGCGGTCCGGAGAAGGAAAACCTGCAAAATCGGATCCGCGATCTGGGCCTGGAAGAGACCGTCTGCCTGTATGGCGCCTACCGGCGGGAGGAATTTGCAGCGGAACTGAAAATAAGCGATGTTTTCGTTCTGGCCAGCCGGGGGGAGACCTTTGGTGTGGTTTATGTGGAGGCTATGGCCGGCGGACTGCCGGTGGTCGCCACCCGCTGCGGCGGGCCCGAGGATTTTGTTACCGCGGAAAACGGACTTTTGGTGGACGTGGATGATGCGCAGGCTTTGGCCGAGGCTATGGTTTCGGTGGCGGATCGACGCCATGAATACAACAATCAGCTTATCGCGGCCAGCGCAGCAGAGAAGTTTTCAAAAGATGCTGTTGCCAATCAGCTTGGTGTGGTTTTTCAAGAATGCATAAAGTCATAATGGGAGTAATTATTTCGGTATGATCAAAAAGCTTGGACAATTCTCATTGGGGCCGATCATTGGCGCGATTTTGAGTTTTATAATCATACCAATCATAACCCTGTTTATCAGTCCGGAAGAATATGGAAAGGCGAGCATGTTTTCCGTTTGTCTGTCCATTTTGCAGATGGTGCTGTACTTGGGTCAGGATCAGGCCTATGTGAAAAAGTACTATGAGATCGAGGATAAGCCCAGGCTTTTGACCAATGCGGTTTCCGGGTCTTTGCTGGCTCTTGTTTTTCTTGAAGTAGTGATTCTGTTCTTCCGGAAGCGCATTTCGGTCTTTTTGTTTGATTCGGAGGAATACATCCATTGTGTCTATGCGATGATGATCATTCTGCCGGCTTATGTGGTTGAACAATTTGCTCTGGTCAATGTGCGCATGAATCAGCAGGGGATGAAATACTCCGCGCTGACCGTTGGCCTGAAACTGGTGACCCTGTGTACCACGGTTTTGTTGCTTGCGCTGTGGGAGCGATCTTTCCAGGCTGTGGTTTGGGGAACGGTGCTGGCAGACGTGTTCCTGGCTCTGCTGCTGATTTGCATGGAAGGAAAACGTCTGAAGGTGTCACCTTCACTGTTTGACCCGGCTTTGGCAAAACAGCTTTTATGCTATGGGTTGCCGCTGGTTCCCGCATCCATCATCAGCTGGGTTTTGAGCGGCATGGATAAAGTAATGCTGAGGTTCATGTGTGATTATTCCGTTCTCGGCATCTATTCCATTGCGGCGAAGGTTATGTCGGTGCTGTCCATTGTACAATCCTGTTTTACCTTGTTCTGGATCCCTGTGGCGCATCAGTGGAACAAAGAGAACGTTGAAAAGGGAATGTTCGTGAAAGTGGGAAGAATTGTGACCCTGATCATGAGCATTGTGTTTTTGGGCATTCTTCTTGTCAAGGAGCTGGTGTTCCTTATCTTTCCGGCAGAATACAAGGAAGCGGCCTATATTTTCCCCTTCCTTTTGCTCCAGCCGATCATGTATTCCATTTCCGAAGTGACGGTCATGGGCATCTACTTCAAGGAAAAAACGTCATTTTCTCTGGGCATATCGGCGGTGGCGGCAGCCTCCAACCTCATTTTAAACTGGTTTTTGATCCCTGTGTGGGGGGCGGTTGGCGCTGCGGTGGCAACAGGCCTGTCTTACCTGGTGTTCTTTTGGCTCCGAACCCTTATTTCGCGAAGGATCTGGTTTGACTTCCCTCTGGGCACCTATGGCGTTATTACTGTTGTTTTGGTTGCGGCATGTGCCGTCAATACCTTTGCGGCCGGATGGATGGTCTATGTGTTCAATGCTGTGGCTTTGCTGGGTATGCTTGTCTATTTCCGAAAAGATATCGAGGACATTATCTGTTACATACTCAAGAACTGGAAAAAACGATCCGAGTGAGGCGCTGTTATGATCATCAACATTATTGGAAAAATCATGAATATCCTGCATTACTGCCGGATGAAATACCTGGATAAACGGAATACACGCAGTGTGAACAGCAGTGGCGGATTTGTTTCCGGCCGTGTTGTTCTTGCCCATCCTGAAAACATTTACATTGGAAAGAATTCATATATCAACGGCGGGATGGTCTATGCATCTCCCCATGCCAAAATCGTCATCGGCGATAATTGCCTGATATCTTATGAAGTACATATGAGAACGGATATGCATCGCTTCTCGGATAAGGACAGGCTGATTCGGGAACAGGGGCATAAAGAGGCGGATATCCTTATTGGCAATGACGTTTGGATTGGCTATGGAGCCCAGATTATGGCTGGCGTAAGAATTGCGGATGGCTGTGTTATCGCGGCGGGCGCCGTGGTCACGAAAGACACGGAACCATACGGAGTGTACGGTGGGGTGCCGGCCATATGGATAAAGAATAGAGGCGTAATAGAGTGAAAGACCGGTTCTTGTCATTTTATGACGCGGGCATAGATGCTTTATTGGTAGTCAAAGAATCCAGAAAGAACAAAGCATTTTTATTTGCTTGCGTGGGATTATTCATTCTGTATTTCGTGAAAGCAGCAAACATGATTGGCGGAAGATATCTTTGCTATTACATTGTTGGCTGCGTGCTGCTTGGTATTATGATGCTTTGCAGCGTGAGAAAAAAGCCGGTTTGCCAGAGGGTCCATAAGCCGTTTTTTATAGTGTGGATTCTTTTTGGAACGGTGCAACTGGTGTCTGGATTGATAAACGGCGTGGAGTATCTTCCGGAGGCAGGGCTTATTCTGCTTGTGTATCCGATAATATTTCTGCTTTGGGCCAATTGGGGGATAGAAAACGCGTTTAGGCTCCTTTCAAAAGCAGCGTTGATTTCATTTTTGATTTATCTCCCTGTTGTTACACTGTTCTTTCCAATTGAAGGTGCACATTATGGAGGTTTTTTCTCAAATCCCAATGGAGCGGCTCAATACCTTTCAATTGTGCTTTGCTGCCTGTTAATGGAGAATTTTTCTTGTGAATCAAGCGAAACCAGGTTTTCCAGAGCTGGCAAGGTGCTTCTGTTTGGGGTTTGTTTTTCCTTGCTCTTTTATTCCAACTCGAGAGCTGGGGTGTTGTCGTCTTTGATTGCCTTTTTGACGTTCATGTTTTTTGGCATATTGAAAGCTGATAACAAAAAAGATGTGGTCAAAAAATGTGCAGTGCTTGTTTGCGTTTCTGCAGTATGCGTATTTTGTGTAAGCAGTATTCTTTTATTATTTCGATATATCGTTCTTCTTTTGTGTGGTCATATTGAGTTTGAATCTGGATGGCTGAGGAATATCCTTTCTGTTAATAGAGAAATATTTAATGTTTTTTTCATAAAGTCGAATGTGGCTGGTCGAACGGCGGATAGTATTTCGGCGGGACGGTTTTCTATATGGAAAGTGTATGCACAAAACCTAAACTTTTTTGGACATAAACCAGGCAATGCGCTTTACATACCCGAGCATCAGACAAGTTTTTCAACCAGTCATAACTTTATTTTGCAACAAGCGTACGATCACGGTGTGTTTGCGGGAATTGTTGCTCTTGTTTTGAATGTTTTTGGTGGTGTTTTGGCTATCAAATATGCTTTGTGTCGTGAGGGTGTTTATGCCCTGATGCCGGTGGTTGTTATAGTAGCGTTTGGCGTTGTATCTTTATTTGAGTCGCCCACCCTGAGTGTTTATTACATAATACTTTTGTACTATTACTTTATGAATGGTGCGGTGTTTTTTGAAAATAAATTAGGTGAATGAAAGGAATATGGAGGATAGTGTGATGATTTACGAACAGCTTAAAAACAGAGAAACCAAGCTTTCGGTGATCGGCCTGGGTTATGTGGGGCTGCCTTTGGCGGTGGCCTTTGATGAAGAGGGCATCGATGTAATCGGCTATAACCGCAGCCAGGGACGCATCGACATGTATAAAAGCGGCGTGGATCCCACCCATGAGGTGGGCGATGAGCGCATCCAGGCCTGCGGCGTGGATTTCACGGCGGATCCCGCCCGGCTGCAGGAATGCAAGTTCCATGTGGTGGCGGTGCCCACCCCGGTGGATGAGGGCCATGTCCCCGATCTGAGTCCGGTCACCAGCTCCACGGCGGTTCTGGGCCGGAATCTGGTTCCCGGCTCCATCGTGGTGTATGAGTCCACGGTCTACCCCGGTGTGACCGAGGAGATCTGCATTCCCATTCTGGAGAAAGAATCCGGCCTGAAGTGCGGCAGGGATTTCTTCGTGGGTTACAGCCCGGAACGCATTAATCCCGGCGACAAGGTGCATACCCTGCGCACCATCAAGAAAATCGTTTCCGGCATGGACGAAGCTACCCTGGACGAGGTGGCGAAGGTATATGAGATCGTGATCGATGCCGGCGTTTACAAGGCCTCCTGCATCAAGGTGGCCGAGGCGGCCAAGGTCATTGAAAACAGCCAGCGGGACGTGAACATCGCCTTTGTCAACGAGCTTTCCAAGATTTTCGACCGTCTGGATATCGATACTGCCGAGGTCATGGAAGCGGCCGGGACCAAATGGAACTTCCTGCGCTACAACCCCGGTTTGGTGGGCGGCCACTGCATTGGCGTGGACCCCTACTACCTGACCTATCGGGCAGAGCAGGTTGGCTATACCAGCCAGGTCATTCTCTCGGCCCGCAAGGTCAACGACAGCATGGGCCGCTATGTGGCGGAAGGCACCGTGAAGCAGATGGTCAAGGCCGGCAAGTGCGGCAGGGATGCCAGAGTGGCGATCCTGGGCTTTACCTTCAAGGAAAACTGCCCCGATACCCGCAACACCCGCGTCATCGACATTATCCGGGAGCTGGCGGAGTATGACATCACGCCGGTTGTGGTCGATCCCTGGGCGGACAAGCCGGATGTCTATAAGGAATACGGACTGGAACTGGCCGATGACAGCCAGGTGAAGGATATGGATGCGGTTATTATTGCGGTTGCTCATGACGAGTACCGCGGCATTGCCATGGAAGAGATCGACAAGATGTATGCCGAAGGCGTGAAAAAGGTGCTGATCGACGTGAAAGGCGTTCTGGACAAGAACGAATACAAAGCAGCCGGGTATCTGTACTGGCGGCTGTGATCGAACATAACACCGATACTTTTTTGGAAAAACGAAACACCGGGAGCGAAAGCTCCCGGTGTTTTTCTGTTTAATGGCCGAAGCCGAAAATCCAGATCTCCCAGACGGCGAAGGCCTCCCGGAGAAGGTAGTTGAGCATGAGAACGAAGTAGCTGCTCTTTCCGGCCACCCCCAGGGGCTGACAGCCCTGGGCCTCGGCGATGAGGCAGGTGCGGTACAGGTGGTATTCGCTGGTCACAAAGGCTACCGGGCCTTCCGGATCGCCGCCCAGGGCTTCGATCATGGCCAGGGAATACAGCACATTTTCATAGCTGGAATCGGCCTGCTCTTCCAGCAGGATCCGCTCCGGGGCGATGCCCCGTTCCTCCAGCCAGCGCTTCATCACGGAGGCCTCGCTGACGATCTCATCCGGGGCCTGAGAGCCGGAGACGATGGCCACGGCCTCCGGATATTCGTTCAGGTAAGCCAGCGCCGCTTCCAGCCGGTCCCGCAGGGACAGGGAGGGCTCCGTGCCCCGGATGCCGGCGCCCATGACCACCAGATATTCCGCTTCCGGGTTTTCCGTCGGGCGGGTCCCGGCGATCACCGGGATCTCCGCGGCCAGAAAACAGCCGAAGCCGAGGGCCAGAACCAGACTCACGGCGAGCATGGCCTTTTTCCAGCGGCGGCAGAGGGCGAGGCTGTAAAACAGAACGACAAAGCCCAGCGCGGCCAGCACCAGGGCGCTCATGGCAAAGCCCACCGCCACAAAGCCGACCAGCAGCGCCAGAAGCCACAGGCCGCCGCTGAGGATGATTCCCCGTTTCAGCCGCTTATCCATCGCTCAGGGCCTCCCATTGCTCATACAGGGCCTCCAGCTCCGCCTCAGCGGCTTTCTTCTGCTCATAGATGTCCATGAGCTTCAGATAGTCCGAAGCGCACTGCTCTTCCTCCAGCGCCAGGTTCTGTATCTTCTCTTCCAGTTTTTCGATCTGCCTTTCGAGCTTCTGGAGCTGCTTGGCGGTGCCCTGGGCTTTGGGGGGCTTTTTGGGCTTTTCCTCTTTCTTTTTGGCGGTGCGGACGAGGACGGTCTGGCGTTCTTTATATTCCCGGTATTCCTCATAGCCGCCCCGGAAGTCGCTGAGTTCGCCCTTTTTCAGCTCCCAGACCCGGGTGGCAAAGGCGTCCACGAACCAGCGGTCATGGCTGACAAAAAGGAGGGTGCCTTCATAATCCGACAGGGCCTCTTCGATCCATTCCCGGCTGGCGATGTCCAGATGGTTGGTGGGCTCGTCCAGGATGAGGAAGTTGATGTCGGTTTTCATCAGAATGCAAAGCCGCAGCCGGCTCAGCTCGCCGCCGGAGAGGCTGCTGACTTTTTTGAATACGTCATCGCCGGTGAATTTGAAGGCGGCCAGCCGGTTCCGGGCAGACTGGGGCGTGGCGTTGTCCTCGTAGATGAGGGTGTCCAGCAGCGTGCGCTCCGGGTGGTCAAAGTGGACGATCTGGGGCAGGTAGGCCTTGCGCACGGAGGGGCCCAGCCGCAGCCGTCCGGCGTCCGCCGTTTCCTCGCCCATGACGATCTTGACAAAGGTGGATTTGCCGCTGCCGTTGTCGCCCATGAGAGCGATGCGCTCCCCGGGCTCAATGAGAAGCTCCAGGTCTTTGAACAGAAGCTTGTCCCCATAGGACTTGCCCAGACCTTCGGCCACGAGTATCTCGTCCCCCTTGAACTCCCGCTGGGCAAAGCGGGCGTTCATTTTCTTTGCCATTTGCGGCTTGGGGGCGGTGGCCAGCTTTTCCATGCGCTTTTCCATGGAAAAGGCCCGCTTGTGGAGCTTGTCGTTGCCGAGAAAGGCCCAGAGGTGGAGCTTGTCCGCCGCCTGCTTCAGGTGGGCGATCTCCTTCTGGTTCTTTTCGTACTGCTTCATCAGCTCCTCATAGCGGCGCTGTTTTTCGATGACATAGAAGCTGTAGTTGCCGGAGTAGAACTCACACTTGCCGCCGATGAGCTCAATGCAGCGCTGGGCAACGGTGTCCATGAACCAGCGGTCGTGGGACACAGCCAGGACGGTGCCCCGGAATTTGTGTATGTAGTCCTCCAGCCATTCGGTGCTTTTCAGGTCCAGGTGGTTGGTGGGCTCGTCCAGCAGGAGGATGTCGGTGTCCTCCAGAATGAGGCGGGCCAGATTCACCCGGGTCTTTTCGCCGCCGGAGAGGGAGTCGAAAAGCTGGCTGCGCATGGCTGTGCTCACGTCCAGTCCATTGGCCACCCGGTCCCTCTCGTAGTCCGCAGAGTAGCCGCCCAGACGCTCATATTCGGCGCAGAGCTTGTCGTAGCGCTCCAGAACGTCCCGGTCGGCATAGACCTCCATGGTTTTTTCCAGGCGTTTCATGCGCTCGCGGATTTCGTTTAAATGGGCGTGAGCGCTGCGAAGCACGTCCTCGGTGGTGTAGCCCTCCGGGTACTGGGGGATCTGGGAGATAAGGCCGATCCGCTTGTGGGAGGGGATGGAGACGCTGCCCTCGTCCGCTTCCAGCGTCCCGGTTAGGATCTTGAGAAGGGTGGTCTTGCCGGTGCCGTTTTCCCCCAGAAGGGCCACCTTTTCCCCTTCGTTCACATCAAAGCTGACCCCGTCAAGGATGACGGCGCCGCCAAAGCTTTTTTTCAGTTCGCGGATGGAAATGTCGATCATGTTTCGGTCACACTTTTCTTGATTCAGCCGAATACGGCTTTCTGCAGCACCGCGTTGGCCACGCTGCCGGCGTTCTGCAGACCGACGCCGGCGTTTTCCACCAGCACCACAAAGGCGTAGGGATGGCCGGGGTTGGACACGAAGCCGGTGATCCAGGCGTGGCTGCTGCCGTCGCCCACCTCGGCGGTGCCGGTTTTGGCGGAAATGTCCAGACCGGGGAAGGCGCTGTCGCTGTTGTAGCGGTAAACGGCGTTGTAGTTCAGCATGGAGGCCAGCTGCACGGCGGTGTCGGTTTTCATCAGGCGGGAGATGCTGCCGGCGTCCCCGGCCAGAAGGGTGGGCTCGGCGACCTGGCCGTTGTTGGCGATGGCGCCCACCAGCCGCAGCATGGAGTAGGGGCAGACAAGGTCCTTGTACTGGCCGATGCCCTGCCAGGCGGCGTTGGCGCTGTCGTAGCCGGCGGATTCCACGCTGCCGGCTTTCACAGAGATGCCGTGGAGCTCGTGTTCTTCGGTGAGGCCGTATTTTTCGGCGTATTTGGTCAAAAGGTCGCCGCCAAGCTCGGCGGAGATCTCCGCAAAGGCACAGTTGCAGGAGTTGGCAAAGGCCTGGTCGATGCTCTGGCTGCCGTGAACGCCGGAGCAGTTGATGGTGACGCCGCCGATGGACACGCTGCCGGCGCAGTAAAAGCTGCGCTGCCAGAGGTCGTCGATGTTTTCCAGCGCAGCGGCCAGGGTCACGATCTTGAAGATGGAGCCGGGGACCATGCTGGCGGAGATGCAGCGGTTGATATAGGCGCCTTCGTAGGCGGGGTCGGATTCGTCAAAGCCTGTGAGGGGGTCATAGCTGGGGGAGGAGACCATGCAGAGGATCTCGCCGGTCTGGTAGTTATAGACCATCACGGCGCCCTTGCGGCCTGCCAGCGCCTCATAGGCCGCGGCGTTGAGGTCGGCATCGATGGAGAGGGCCACAGTGGCGCCGCCCTGGGTGATGCCGGAGACGAAGGAATAGTTGGCGAGTTCCGCCTGGAACATACTCAGGGCGCCGGTGCCGATGTTGCCGGCCAGATCGCCCAGCACGTGCAGGCAGGAGCTGCGTACCAGAGCGCTTTCGCTGTATTCGTAGCCCTCCGGCCCGCCCTGCAGAAGCACCAGACCGTCCCGGTCGGTGAGCGTGGGCGGCGTGACGCTGGGATCGTCGGTGTCGGCAACGCCGCTGGCGGAAAAGAAGCTGGCCCATTCGCCGCCGTGGGCCACCAGCCGGACCATATAAATACCCACGCCCAGCATCACAAGCAGTGCCACGATGAGCACGGCAGAGGCGCGTTTTGTGACTTTTTTCATCGCCGGTCACCTCCGTTGTCCAGATGCCATTCGCCGTTATCGTCCGATTCTTCGTAATCCTCATAGTCGGCGTATTCGTCATCGCCGTACTCGTCTTCATAGAGCACGCCGCCGGACAGACGCTCCGGCCGGGTGACGGCAAAGCTGGCGTTGGCCCGGGTGTCGGCGGCCTTGATGAAGGCCAGCAGCATCCAGCAGGACAGAAGGCTGCTGCCGCCGATGGACACAAAGGGGAAGGTGACGCCGGTGAAGGGAAGGATGTCCATGGCGCCGAAGACGTTCAGGGACATCTGGATCATGAACATGCTGGCCGTGGCGCAGGCGGCGATGACATAGTAGCTGGAGCGGCCGGAGGCGGCGTTTCTCACCACAGAAAAACCAATGGCGAGCACAGCGCCGATGGCGCACAGGCCCACGATCAGGCCCAGCTCCTCGCAGAGGACCGCCCAGACCATGTCGGTGTCGGCGGCGAAAACATCAATGAGCCAGCCCTTGCCCGCGCCCTTGCCGAAAAGGCCGCCGCCGGCGGCGGCGCTCATGGCCTGGGCCTGCTGCCAGCCGGCACCGTATACGTCCTCCCACACATGGCCCCAGGTGGCAAAACGGTCAGCCACGTAGGGTTTGACGGTGAGGATGAACATGCAGGCGATCACCGCCGCGCCGATGGCCAGGAAGGTGGTGGCAAAGCTGCCGGAGCGCATAAAGGCGATGACCAGGAAGGTCATGAAGAAGATCAGGGCGGTGCCGAAGTCGCCCATAAGGGCAAGACAGCCCACGCAGGCGGCGGAAAAGCCGATGAAAAGGATGAGGTTGCGGTTCACGAAAAGCCGGTCCAGGGTGGCGGCGCCGGCGTAGATGTAGCAGATCTTTACAAATTCCGAAGGCTGCAGGGAGAAACCGCCGATCTGGATCCAGTTCTGGGCGCCGTTGGTGACCTCCGCCAGCGCCAGGTTTAGGATGAGGAGCACCACCGCCAGGCCCGCCATGGGCCAGATAAGCTTTTTCATGCGGTTGAGGTTTCGGGTCCAGAGGCTGAGTATGATAAAGGCTATCACCGCCGCCAGAGTGAGAATGAGCTGTTTGAGGATGCCGTCGGGATTGGAGGAGACGGCCACGCAAAGGCCCAGGGTGGAAAGGAAGAAGGCCAGGGTGTCCACTTCAAAGCCGGTGCGGCCGGTGCCCCGAAGGATGAAGAAATAGGCCCACTGGAAGGTGCAGAGCGCGCTGAAAGCCAGTGCCACGGTGCCGGCGGCGGCATCGGGATTGAGAACGATCTGCTGCAGGGCCAGGAAAAACTGGACGATGCTGAGATAAAAGAAGGTGCCGGCAGGCCGTACCCGGCGGCCGGGGGCATGGCGGTATTGCAGGACCCGGGCCCGTTCTTCCTCGGTGAGGTCCACAAAGCGGCAGGGAACATTACCCAGGGTCAGGACATCCGCGTCGCTGATGGAGGTGCCCAGCGGCCCTACCTTTTTGCCGTTGACGTAGGTCTGGGATTTGCCCAGTGTGAACACGGTCCAGCGGCCCTTGGGGCTGCGCAGAAGGCAGGCGTGCATGCGGCTGACCTTGGGGGAGTCGATGAAGGCATCGGTGGAACGGCTGCGGCCGATGATGCACTCCCAGTGCTTCAGGGGTACCATGATCTCCCCGGGCAGGTAGAGGTAAGCCCAGGTTTCCGGGTCATAGCGCTCGCTGAGCATGCTGCGCAGACAGCGCACCAGGATCAAAACGGCGAACAGCGGCACGATATAACGGCTGGCCAGAGCCAGGGGCTGGGCCAGCTCGCCGGTGAGGAAGCTGCTGATATCCAAATTGACGCTCCTTTTCAGAAGATACGATTATTATTACAGTTTGACTGATTTTTCATTATACACAATCCGGAATTTGTTGACAAGCCATCCCGGGGAATCTAGAATAGAGCCATGAAAAACAAAACGCTTATATGGGCGCTGGTATTCGCGCTTCTGGCGGCCGGCGGCCTGGGACTATATGCCCTGCGGGGGGGCGGCGGCACGGTGGCGACGCTGTGGGTGAACGGGGCGCTTTACGAGACCATCGACCTGCAGGCGGTGGCCATTGCCTATGAGTTCGACGTGGAAACGGAATACGGCGTGAACACTGTTCGGGTCAGCCCGGGGGAAATCGCCGTGGTATGGTCGGACTGCCCGGAGCAGGTCTGTGTGGATCAGGGGAGCATCGATTCGGCGCTGATCCCCATCACCTGTTTGCCCCATCGCCTGGTCATCCAGATCGAGGAGCCCTGATATGAAAACAAGAAAACTGGTCTTTATGGCGCTGCTGACGGCCATCTCCCTGGGCATATGGGTGGTGGAGGCGCAGATCCCGGCGCCGGTGCCTGTGCCGGGGGTAAAGCTGGGCCTGGCCAACATCATCACCCTGGCGGCCATGGCGCTGCTGGGCCGGAAAGAGGCCGGGGCGGTGCTGCTGGTGCGCATCGTGCTGGGGAGCCTGTTTGCCGGCAGCTTTTCCGCCATTCTGTTCTCCCTGGCGGGCGGGGTGCTGGCCTGGGGCGCTATGGCGCTGAGCATCGGGCATTTTGAGCAAAAGCAGCTTTGGATCGTGAGCGTGTTCGGGGCCCTGGCACACAACGCCGGGCAGCTTCTGGCGGCCATGGCTGTGACCAAAACACCGGCGCTGATCTGGTATGGTCCGGCGCTTCTGGCCGCTGGCATCGTCACCGGTGTGTTTACCGGCATGGCGGCGGTATATCTTGTCAGGGCTGTGAAAAAATACATCCGGGATGTTTGACCGCTTCAGACTGTCAAAGAAGTAAGAGCTGCCCTGCGAAGCCCGGGCAGGGCGAACCGCCCGGCGGGGCCGGGCGTAAATCCGGAGGGCCTTGGGCCCCAAGGATTATGCCGGCCGAATTCACTTCGGCCAAGCAGATCAAATCAAGCTTGAAAAAAGCCCGCTTGCGGGCTTTTTTGACAAGCTGAAGCGGCGCAGGAGTTCCTGCGCCGCTTGTTTCATTCCTCCGGCCCGTCAAAGGCCATGGCTTCCAGATAGTTTTCGTTGAAGACCGCGGAGCCGGAAAGCTCGTAATATTGGCACCGGGCGGCAATGCTCTCCAGCCGGGCAAGACCGTCTCCGGTGAGGGCCAGAGCCGCACCCCGGACGGCGGCGTTGCCGATGTGGCGGGCCTTGTCCTGCAGACAGGCCGGCAGAAGGCCCAGCGCGCAGGCGCTTTCCACCCGCATATAGGCCCCGAAGCCCCCGGCAATGAGGCAATGGCGGATATCGTCCGCCCGCCGGCCTTTCTGCTCCAGAAGGGTCTCTGCCCCGGCCCGGATGGCGGCCTTGGCCAGCTGCAGGGCGCGGATGTCCGAAGCGGAGAGCCAGACGGCATCGGTGAAATAATAGCAGAGCTCGCCCTGCGCATTCCGGCGCAGAGCGGCGGCCAGCGGGCCCGGGGCATCTGTCCCATCCAGTCGTCCGCTGGGGAGGAGAAGCCCGGCGTCCAGAAGGGCCGCGGCGGCATCCAGAAGGCCCGAGCCGCACAGACCCCGAGCCTCGCCGCCGCCGATCACATGGAAACGGACGGTGCTTCCGTCGTACCAGACCCGGTCGATGGCTCCCGGGGCGCCGCCCATGCCGCAGGCGATCTCCGCGCCTTCAAAGGCGGGGCCGGCGGCGGTGGCGCAGCAGAGCCAGCCGTTTTTGTCGCCCAGAGCCATTTCCCCGTTGGTGCCGATGTCCAGAAACAGGGTCAGCTCTTCGGTCCGGTCGGCCCCGGCGGCCAGAAGGCCGGCGGTGATGTCGCCGCCCACATAGCCCGCCACTGCCGGGCAGAGGTAGAGCCGGGCGCCCGGGGAAAGACCGGCAAGAAGCTCCCGGGCCGGGCTGTTGTATCCGAAAAGGCTCTGGGGGCGGAAGGGCGCCACACCGATGCCTGTGGGGTCAAGGCCGGCGAAAATATGCTCCATGACGGTGTTGCCCGCGATGCTCAGGGCCCGGATATCCGACAAGGCAGCGCCGGCTTCGGCGCAGAGGCTTTGGAGCAGGTCCCCGATCTGATCGCTGATGACCTTTTGCAGCTGCTGCAGGCCCTCCGGCCGGGCACAGTGGCGGATGCGGCTGATCACATCCGCGCCGTAGGGGCGCTGGGCGCTGCGCTGGCCCCGGCTGCCCAGAAGCTGACCGGTGGCCAGATCGTAAAGGCTCACGGCCAGGGTGGTGGTGCCGATGTCCACGGCGGCCCCCAGACCCTCCACATCGGCCGGGATGGGTTCCCGGGCGGCGGTGAGGACCTGCAGGGCGTCGGCCTCCGGCAGGATCACGGTGCAGGGGCCGGCCGGGCGGTGGCGGCAGGCCAGAATGCTCTGGCCGTCCAGGTGGTGCAGCTGCCCGCCGGCGTCGTAAACCGGGCCGGAGACGCTGACCAGGCATTTGCCGCAGCGGCCGATGCCGGCGCAGTCCGCCGCCAGAGAATGGCCGGCGGCCCGGATCAGATGCAGCAGATCCCGGCAGCTGTCGGCGGGGATCGGATATGCCTGGCGGTTCCGGATCAGAGTGAGGGTGAAATCGTCCATAAGACCTCCCGGGGAATATGGAAAACGGTTGTAATGGAAGCAAAAGGGTGGTACAATCAAGTCAAATATAAGGAGATGAAAGCGCTTTGTCAATCCAGCGAAAAGAATTGAAAATCATGGCCAAAGCGGCCATCCACGATAACAAGCCCAGCCCGATCTGGATCACGCTGGTGTATATTCTCATCAGCTATGTGCTGCAGATTTTGGTGTCCAGTGTCAGCGGTGAGCTGGAGGCCATCGCGGACATGGTGCAGCAGATCGCCGCCACAGGCAGCTTTGAGGAAGTGCTGCCGGAAACCACGGTTTTTGGCAACATTCTGAGTGTGGTCATGCAGGTCATGGGCATGGTGCTGGCCGTGGGCTTCAGCCTGATGTGCCTCAACGCCAGCCGCCGGGGCGAGGTGTCCTTCGGCACACTGTTTGACGGCTTCGGCATGATCCTGCGCACGCTGAGCCTGTATATTCTGCGGTATTTTATCATCATGTGCTATTCCATGGTCTATGCCATTGTGGCCGCGATGCTGATGGTGCCGCTGGGGACCTGGGGTCTTGTGGTGTCGCTGCCGCTGATGATCCTGCCGATGAGTGCCATGTATTCTCTCCGTCAGGCAGTGTTTCTGATGATCGACTACCGGCACCTGAGTGCCATGCAGTGTCTGGCGCTGAGCCGGAAGGTGATGAAAGGCCATTGCTGGGAGCTGTTTGTGCTGGATCTGAGCTTTTTGGGCTGGGATCTGCTGTGCGTGATCCCCTTTGTGGGCCTGTGGGTGCAGCCCTATCAGGAGATCACCAACGCCGGTTATTACGACCGGCTGATGGAGCAGTCCGGCCGGCGTCCGGAGCCGGCGCCTCCGGCGGAGGAGGATACCCCGCAGAACTGAAGAATGAAACGGCCGCCGCATATCGCGGCGGCCGTTTCCTTTGGGCTAGTAACCGCCCCGGAACAGTTCCGGTTTTGGTCGGTAATGCACGCCGGAGACAAGCCCCATGGCGGCAAAGGTGGTAAACATGGACGAACCTCCGTAGCTGAAGAAGGGCAGCGTGATGCCAATGACGGGGGTCAGACCGATGGACATGCCGATGTTGATGAAGGTCTGGAAGGTGAGACTGGCGGCCAGACCGAAGCAAAGGAGCATGCCGAAGGTGTTGCGGCTGCGAAGGCCCACCATCACACAGCGGATGATGATCGCCACCAGAAGCCCCAGGATGATCACGCAGCCAACGAAGCCGAGCTCCTCGCCGGCGGAAGCGAAAATATAGTCGGCGTGCTGACTGTCCAGATAGTTGGACTGGGTCTGGGCGCCCTGATACAGTCCGGCGCCGGTGAGCCGGCCGGAGCTGATGGCCTTTTTGGCCAGGAAGGGCTGCCAGTTCACGTCCTGTCCCAGAGGGTCGATGGTGGGGTCATAGGGGGCGAGGATGCGCTCTTTGTGGCGGTCGTTGAGAAAGTGGGACCAGGCCAGGGGGATCACCACGGCCATGGCCGCGCCGCCCAGCAGGAACCAGTAAAGCTTGACGCCGGCCACAAACATCATTACGATGAAGATGAAAAAGAACACCAGCGCACTGCCAAGGTCGCTGGACACCACCAGGATCAGCAGAAACAGAAGGCCGAAATGGGCGGCGACCTGGAGAATGGACAGCGGCGAGTTCAGGTTGCGGTATTCCTTCAGATAGGCGATGTGCTTGGCGGACAGAACGATATAGATGATCTTGACGATCTCTGTGGGCTGCAGACTCAGGGGACCGATGCGGATCCAGCCGGTGTTGCCGCCGGCTTCCATGCCAAAGGGGATCAGAAGAAGCAGCAGGCCCACTTCCACGAACACCAGCAGCGCCCAGTGATCGGCGAAGATGTCCACGTCGATGAGGGTGAAAAGGAAAAACAGGAAAGCGCCGATCATCAGCGCCGCGCTCTGGATGAGAACGAACTGGTGGTCGCGGTCGATGGATTGAGTGGCGCTGGAGATGATGACGATGCCGAAAATTGAGGCGATCAGGCACAGAGAAAACAAAAGCAGGTCCGTTCGCTTGAGAAAATTGCGGACGTGCTGTAAACTTTGTTTCATGACGGACCTCCTTTCCGAGGAATCGACTTATTATAGCACAGGATAACAAAATACGCAACGGAGTGAGGATATGAACGAACACGGCGGCCACCGGGCGCGGATGCGCAGGCGCTTTCTGGAGCATGGCCTGGAGAATTTTGACGATCATAACGTGCTGGAGCTGCTGCTGTTTTTTGCGCTGCCCCGGCGGGACACCAACGCGCTGGCGCACCGGCTGATGCAGCGCTTCGGGAGCCTGGACGCGGTGTTTGACGCCCCGGCGGAGGAGCTGCGCGGGGTGGAAGGCATGGGAGAAAGTGCGGTGACGCTGATCCGGCTGGTGCCGGCCGTCGGCCGCCGCTACATAATGCGCCGGAATGAGCCCGGTAAGATCCTGCGGGACACAGAGGCGGCCGGGCGGTATCTGATGCCCCGGTTTCTGGGAGAACGGGACGAATGTGTGCTGCTTTTGTGTCTGGATGCCAAAATGAAGCTGCTGGCCTGCCGGGAGCTGGCCCGGGGCGATGTGGCCCATACGGAGCTGAATCTGCGGAAGCTGGCGGAGGCGGCTCTGAGCCATAATGCCGCGGCGGTGATCCTGGCGCATAACCACGTCAGCGGGGTGGCGCTGCCGTCGCCGGAGGACCGGGAGACCACGGCCCGGGCCTGGCAGCTGCTGCAGACACTGAATGTAGAGCTGATCGATCATATTATCGTGGGCGGCGACGACTTTGTTTCCCTGAAAGACGATGGTTTTTTTGAGAGCCTGAAGGCGGCGGAATAAGGAATGCAGGAAGGGTTTGCTCTTCCTGCATCTTTTTTGCCGGAGAGGGAATAATTCGGAAAACTGACAGGATTATGTTAAGAAAAACAGTTTGAGAGGCGAAAGTGAAATGAAATACAGGGATTGGAAATAAATGACATAAATCGCGAAAAGGGTTGATACAAAAGGAGAAAATGAATGTTGAAATCTCTGTTGAAAATGTAGATAACTCTCTGCAAAAATTTCCGGGAAAGTATTATGTCAACAATTTACAGGGCTAAGTTAGTGTTGTGCCGCAGGGCCGGATTTGAAAGAAAAGACTGGAATTACAGGCTTTTTTCCAAAGGCGTTTTGTCGAAGCCTGTCGAAGTTTCCTGCAACTCCGGTGTCAATTATACGAAAGGTAATCTTGTTCCGGCGGTGTTCGGTTTCTCTTGACGGATGTGGCTGAATATGATATTATATTTCGGCTTGGAAAAGCGCTACTGTGGCTCAATGGCAGAGCAGCTCACTCGTAATGAGCAGGTTGTCAGTTCGATTCTGACCAGTAGCTCCAGGAAAGGCCGCGCCTTCGGGCGCGGCCTTTTGTTTTACCATAGGGGAAAGAATATGGAGCTGGTGATTCGACGAGCAGAGGCCGCAGAGCGGCTGTATACCGGTCCTGGCTTCATTTATGCAGACAGCCGGGAAATCTATTATGCCGACACCGGCTGGACAAAATTTGAGCTTTATGAACATGCCCTGTAAACAGGACAAAGCCCCCAGCTGGAAGGCTGGGGGCTTCGCCATTTCATGTGGGGGAGTGTTGCTGTGCTTTTTATAGAGAGAGGTGGCTTATGGATTATTTGTGGCAGCTGCATTCGGAGCTGCAGCCGCTGCAGCCGCAGGAGCAGGAGCCTTTGCCCTGCTTTTTTTTGCGCACTTCGCCGGCCACGATGGCCACGAACACCGCAAGCACCACGGCGGCAATGAGGATGGTGGCGAGGTTCATAAAGGACCTCCTTATTTCATGGCGACTTCCACGGCGGATTCGCTCAGGCGGACGCCTTCGTATTTGTTCTTACGGAACAGCAGGTACAGCAGGCCGACCAGAACCACGATGGCGATCACCGTCCAGATGCTGAAGACGCCGGTGAAGAGCATGCCCAGCTGATAGACGATCAGGCTGATGGCATAGGCGAAAGCGCACATATAACCGATGGCAGCCCAGGTCCACTTGGGGTTGTTCATCTCCCGCTTGATGGCGCCCATGGCGGCGAAGCAGGGAGCGCAGAGAAGGTTGAAGATCATGAAGGAATACGCCGCCAGCTTGCTGCCGCCGAAGAATTCCTGACCGATGACAGCCAGGCCGGCGGTGTCAGCCGCTTCCACCAGCTCGAAGGCCAGGTCGGCGTCCGCCATGGAGGACAGGGAACCGAACACGCCCACCACTTCTTCCTTGGCCACAAGGCCCAGAACCGTGGCCACAGCGGCCTGCCAGGAGCCGAAGCCCAGAGGCTGGAAGATGACGGCGATGACGCTGCCGATGACCTCAAGGATGGAGGCGCCGGCATTTTCCTCGGTGATGTAGTGGAAGCCGCCCTCAAAGGAGAGGCTGTTGAGGACCCAGATGATGACTCTGGCCGCTACGATGACGGTGCCGGCGCGCTTGATGAAGCTCCAGCCCCGCTCCCATGTGCCGCGCAGGATGTTGCCGGCGGTGTGGGTGT
>CAZSAX010000009.1:0-28877 GCA_964605075.1 uncultured Oscillospiraceae bacterium | reverse complement strand
ATTCTGGACGAGGCCCAGAACACCAGCCGGGAACAGATGAAAATGTTCCTGACCCGTCTGGGCTTTGGGTCCAAAGTTGTGATCACCGGCGATATCACCCAGATCGACCTGCCCGGGGACAAGCCCAGCGGCCTGCGGGAAGCCATGCGGGTGCTGGACGGGGTGGAGGACATCGCCATCTGCCGCCTCACCGGTGCGGACGTGGTGCGGCATGTGCTGGTGCAGCGCATCATTGAAGCCTACGACAGATTTGAGCGGCCCTTTCAGAAAAAGTCCCAGGGCAAGGACGAAAGGGGAAAGAAATGAAACTGAAAATAAGTCTGCGCTGTGAAAACGGCCGGAAATGCCCCTTTTCCCTTCGGCGGCGCATCCGAAGGGCGGCGCTGGAGACCCTGAAAGCGGAGAATATTACGGATAAATGCGAGCTGTCTGTGCTGCTGACGGATGACGAGGGTATTCATATCATCAACCGGGAGAAGCGAAGCGTGGACAAGCCCACGGATGTGCTCAGTTTCCCCATGGGGGACTATGACCCCGGTACGGGGCGGCTGCTGTTGGGCGACATGGTCCTGAATGTGGACAGAGCCCGCGCCCAGGGGGAAGAGTACGGCCACGGGGCGGCCCATGAGATCAGCTATCTCACCGTGCATTCCGTTTTGCATCTGCTGGGCTATGACCATGTGGATGAAGGGCCGATGAAAAAAGAAATGCGTTCCAGAGAAAAAATCATTATGGAGAAGATCGATGATTAATAAAACTGCCATGATTACCATTGCCGGCCGTCCCAATGTCGGCAAATCCACGCTCACCAACCGTCTGGTGGGGGAGAAGATCACCATTGTATCCCCCAAGCCCCAGACCACCCGCAGCCGGATCCTTGCCGTGACCAGCCGGGAGGATACGCAGTTTGTGTTCATTGACACCCCGGGTTTCCACCGGGCCCGGACAAAGCTGGGCAGCTACATGGATCAGGTGGTGCGAAACAGCGTGGCGGACGTGGATGCCGTGATGCTGCTGGTGGAAGCGGTTCCTTCGGTGGGCCCCCAGGAAAAGGCGCTGATCGAACAGCTGAAAAAAGCCGGCGTGCCGGCGGTGCTTGTCATCAACAAGATCGACACCGTGCAGGACAAAAAAGAGCTTCTGGCGGTCATTGCGGCTTACAGCGAGATCTACGAATTTGAAGCCTTTGTGCCCATCTCGGCGAAAACCGGGGACGGGGTGGATGAGCTTCTGGGCGTTTTGGGCAAGTATGCCGTGGAAGGTCCCCAGCTGTTCCCGGAGGATATGATCACCGACCAGCCGGAAAAGCAGATCTGCGCGGAGATCGTGCGGGAGAAGCTGCTGCTCACGCTGGATAAGGAGGTGCCCCACGGCACTGCCATCGCCGTGACCAAATTCTCCGAGCGGGAGGACGAGGTCATTGAAATGGATGTGACCATTTTCTGTGAAAAGCAGAGCCACAAGGGCATCATCATCGGCAAGCACGGCGCCATGCTCAAACGTATCGGCGAGCTGGCCCGCAAGGACATTGAGGCCTTTATGGGAACCAGGGTCTTTTTGCAGACCTGGGTGAAGGTGAAGGAAAACTGGCGGGATTCCGATTACCTGCTGCGAAATTTTGGATTCACGGAAGAGTAAATAAGCAAGCTTCCTTCGGTGCAGACTAAAAGCAACGGAGGAAGGAGCATGAAAGACGATTTTCTCTGGCAGCTTTTTAAAGAAACGGGTGACCCGCTTTGCTGGCTTCTGTACCGGCAGAGCCGGTCCCGGTGACAGGCGGTACATATATGTTTCTGACCACAAAGGGGCTGGTTCTGCGGGAGGCCCGATACAAAGAGGCCGATCGCATTCTCACCCTTCTGACCGAAGAGCGGGGCAAGATCACCGTGAAGGCCCGGGGCGCTCTGCGCAAGGGCAGCCGTATGGCGGCGGCCAGCCAGAGCCTGTGCTTTTCGGAGTTTACGCTGTTTGGGAACAAAGGCCGCTGGACTGCGGACGAGGCCGCTACAGCGGAGCAGTTTCTGGGCCTGCGGGAGGATATTACGGATCTTTCCCTCGGTATTTATTTTGCCGAGCTTCTGGAGACTGTGTGTGCCGAGGATGTGCCGGATAAAACGGCCCTTTCCCTGGGACTGAATGCCCTTTATGCGCTGAGCCGGAAGCTTTACGCGCCGGAGCATATCAAGGCGGTATTTGAGCTGCGGCTGATGTGTGCCGAGGGCTTTGAGCCGGAGGTGAGCCGCTGTGCCGTGTGCGGCCGGGCGGACGTGCAGGAACCGCTGTTTTCCCCGGAGGCCGGACTGCTTTACTGCCGGGGCTGTGCCGGGACGATCCCCGGCGGGGCCGTGCCGCTGGATGAGGCGGGGGTGGCGGCGCTGAGGCACATCGTGTTTTCCGATCCCAAGAAGATATATAATTTTGCCATTCCCGAGGATTCGGCCCGGCGGCTTTACCGCCTTTGCGAGAGCTTTGCGGCCCGGCAGCTGGATAGGCTGCTGCCCTCGCTGGATTACTGGAAAAGTGTGAAATAAATGGACGAACTTTACGAAAAATCGCTCAAAACCATTGAACTGCCGGCGGTGCTGGAACTGCTGGCGCAAAAGACGGTGTCGGACATCGCCAAGGAGCTGGCCCGCGCCCTGCGTCCCTCCGGGGATCTGCGGGAGGTGCAGCAGCGTCTGGCGGAGACCGGTGACGCCAAGAAGATGATGGAGACCCGGGGCAGCCCTTCGTTTTCCGGGCTGAAGGATGTGCGCTCGTCTCTGGCCCGGGCGGATATGGGCGGTATGCTCAACACCCGGGAGCTGCTGGATATTGCCGGGGTGCTTTTTGCCACCCGGGCCTGTGCTTCCTATGCCTCCGGGCGGGGGGAGACCGGCCGGCTGCACCAGCTGTTTGCCTCCCTGAGCCCCAACCGGTTTCTGGAGGACAAGATCACCACCTCCATCACCGGAGAGGAGGAGATCGCGGACGCGGCCAGTCCCGAGCTGGCGGACATCCGGCGCAAGATGCGCGCCGCTTCCGCCCGGGTACGGGAGACGCTGCAGAAGATCATTTCTTCGCCCTCGTATTCCAAGACCCTGCAGGAGGCCATCATCACCCAGCGGGGCGGGCGCTATGTGGTGCCGGTGCGCGCAGAGCGCCGGGGCGACATTCCGGGCCTTGTGCATGATGTGAGCTCCAGCGGCGCCACGCTTTTTGTGGAGCCCATGGGGGCGGTGAAGGCCAACAACGAGCTGCGGGAACTGGCGGCCAAGGAAAAGGCGGAGATCGACCGCATCCTTATGGAACTCTCCGCTGATTGTGCGGCCAGCCGGGAGAGCATCGTTCTCAATGTGCATGTGCTGACGAATCTGGACCTTATCTTTGCCAAGGCGGATCTGAGCTATCAGATGAACGCCGGCGAGCCCATACTGACGGAAAATGAGCTTCTGCTGAAAAACGCCCGGCATCCGCTGCTGCCTAAGGATACGGCGGTGCCCATCCGCGTGGGCCTGGGCGGGGACTATGACACCCTGGTTATCACCGGCCCCAACACCGGCGGCAAGACGGTCACGCTCAAGACCCTGGGGCTTATGTGTGCCATGGCGGGCTGCGGCCTGCACATTCCGGCCCAGGACGGCAGCAAGGTGCCGGTCCTCAAGCGTATTTTGGCGGATATCGGTGACGAGCAGTCCATTGAGCAGAGCCTGTCCACCTTCTCCAGCCACATGGTGAATATCGTGGGCATTCTTTCGGCCTGTGAACCCGGAACGCTGGTGCTGTTTGACGAGCTGGGGGCGGGCACGGACCCCACAGAGGGCGCCGCTCTGGCCATGGCGATTATCGAATACACCCGGGGCCTTGGGGCCCTTACGGCGGCCACGACCCACTATGCAGAGCTGAAGGTTTATGCCACGAATACCACGGGGGTCATGAACGCCTCCTGTGAGTTTGATGTGGAGACCCTGCGGCCCACCTATAAGCTTTTGGTGGGCATTCCGGGCAAATCCAACGCCTTTGCCATCTCCAGCCGTCTGGGGGTGCCGGACTGTGTGATCCGGGACGCCAAAAACCGGCTGAGCGCGGAGACCACGGACTTTGAAGCCACCATTCAGCGTCTGGAACAGCAGCGCATCGCCATGGAAAAAGAGACGGAGGCCCGGGAACGGGCCAAACGTCAGGCGGAAGAGGATGCGAAGCGGGCGGAAAAAATGCGCCGGGAGCTGGAAGTGCGTCTGGAAATGGCAGAGCAGAAGGCCCGCCGGGAAGCGGAACGCATCATTCAGGAGGCCCGGGATGCGGCGGACGAAGCCTTTCGGGAGATCGACCGGCAGCGCTCTGCCTCCAACGAGGAAATGGATCACCAGCGCATCAACGAGGCCCGGACCCAGCTGCGCCAGAAGCTAAACCAGACGGAAAAGAAGCTGCGGGAAAAAAAGGAGGCGCCGCCCCCAAAACCGAAGAACGCCCGGGCCATCCGGGAAGGGGATACGGTGGAGCTTACCTCCAGCGGCATCCGGGCCGAGGTTATCAAAATAAACCCCAATGGCTCGCTGTATCTTCAGGCGGGCATCATGAAAGTGACCGTTTCGCCGGAGGACGTTCAGCTGATTGAAAATGCCAGGCCGCAGACGGTGAGTGTGGCGGCGGCAGCGGGGCAGGCTCTGCGCACGGCGGCCGTGTCGCCGGAGCTGGATATCCGGGGCATGATGTCCGATGAGGCTGACCTGGCGCTGGAGCGGTATCTGGATGCCGCTGTGGTAGGACGGCTCAAAACGGTCACCATTATCCACGGCAAAGGTACCGGGGCGCTGCGCGCCGCCGTGCATCAGACACTCAAGCGCCATCGCCTGGTGAAAAGCTATCGCCTGGGCCGCTATGGCGAGGGCGAGACCGGGGTGACCGTGGTGGAACTGAAATAAAAAACCGGGTTGGTTTTTGCTTTCGCTGTGCAAATTTACGAATCGAGAAAAATGGTTGCCAAATCGGAAAAACTTTGTTAAAATGAGGGCAGAATACTATAAAAAGTTTGGGGAGCGGGTATTATGGTCATTCGAGAAGTCACGATAAACAATCAGGTCGGACTGCATGCCAGACCTGCCACCTTCTTCATCCAGAAAGCCAACGAATTCAAGAGCAGCATCTGGATCGAGAAGGAAGGCCGCCGCGTCAATGCCAAGAGTCTGCTGGGTGTTCTGTCTCTGGGAATCGTCAAGGGCACGACCATCAGCATCGTCGCCGACGGCGTGGATGAAGAGAATGCCGTTGAGATTCTTGCGGAGCTCATCGACTCCGGTTTCTCCGAGTAATTCTGAAAACGGAAACAAAGGGCGTGTGAACACACGCCCTTTTGTTGTATGCTTGCGATATGGACAGAATAAGCGAACTTCGTCAAAAAGCGAATAAGCTGCCGCTGCTGCCGGGCGTCTATATTATGAAGGACGCTGCCGGCGAGGTCATTTATGTCGGCAAGGCCAAGGCGCTGAAAAACCGGGTCAGCAGTTATTTCAGCGGCGAGCATCTGCCCAAGGTGGCGGCCATGGTCAGCCATGTGAAGGATTTTGATGTGATCGTGGCGGCTTCGGAGTTTGAAGCACTGGTTCTGGAAAACAGCCTCATCAAGCGCCATCAGCCCCGCTACAACATCCTTCTCCGGGATGACAAGACCTATCCCTTTCTGCGCCTGGATCTGCGGGAGGAATATCCCGGCTTTGCCATGGTGAACCGGGTGAAGGAAGATGGTGCCCGTTACTTCGGGCCCTTTGGGGGCCGGTTTGTGACCAAAAGCATCCTGGAGACCATGAGCAAGGCCATGAAAATGCCCCTTTGCGGCAAAAAGTTTCCCCGGGATCTGAAGAAAGACCGGCCCTGTCTGAACTACCACATGGATGCCTGTGCCGGCTGGTGCCGGGGCGTTCCCGATGTGGCTGCTTATCGGGAAAACATCGACCAGATGGTAAAAATTCTGGAGGGGGGCAGCAAGACGCTGCTTTCAGAGCTGGAGCAGGAAATGCTCCAGGCCTCGGAAGAGCTTCGCTTTGAAGCGGCAGCGGCCCTGCGGGACCGCATACGGGCCCTGCAGGAGCTTTCCAACCGCCAGCGGGTGCTTGGCTCGGCCCGGACGGACACCGACGCCATCGGCTTCTGCCGGGGGGCAAAGACCGCCTTTGTGGTACTGCATTATACCGAGGGCGACCTGACGGATAAAGAGCTGGAGCTGATGCCGGAGCCTCTGGAAGAGGATGCGGCGGCGGTGTCCGCTCTGGTGCGGCAGTTTTATGCCATTCGGGGCCTCTGGCCGAAAACCATTCTGCTGCCCTTTGAGATCGAGGATGAAGAGGCTTTGGAGCAGCTTCTGTCGGAGGCGGCCGGCCGGAAGGTGGAGCTTGTCACGCCGCGGCGCGGGGTGCGGCGGGAGTTTCTGGAGGCGGCCATGCGCAATGCCCGGGAGGAAAGCCAGCGGGCGGCCAGCGCCGCCGAACACCGCAGCAAAACCCTGCAGTGGCTGGGGCAGATGCTGGGGCTGGAAAAAGAGCCGGAGCGCATGGAGGCCTTTGATATCTCCAACACCGGCGATTTCGGCATTGTGGCGGCCATGACCGTGTTTTCCGGCGGCAAGCCCCTCAAGCGGGCCTGGCGCCGCTTTCGGATGAAGGAAGTCACCGGCCAGGATGACTTTGCCAGCATGAAAGAGGCGGTGGGACGGCGCCTGCAGCGCTACCTGGACGGCGACGAGAAATTTGCGCCTTTGCCGGATGTTCTTTTGATTGACGGCGGGGAAGGTCAGGTGGGCGCTGCCGTGGAAGCCATGGAAGAGAAAGGGGTCAGTCTGCCGGTGTTCGGCATGGTCAAAGATGACCGGCACCGCACAAGAGCGCTGGTGGACCGGAACGGCCGGGAGATCGGCATTCAGGCTAAACCGGCGGTGTTTGCCCTGATCGGAAACATTCAGGAGTATACCCATAACTATGCCATTGAATATCACCGCCTGCTGCGGGATGGCCGCTTTTCCTCGGAGTTGGACAAGATCCCCGGGGTGGGGCCCAAACGCAGGGCGGCACTTCAGAAGCATTTCAAGACCATGAAAGCCATCCGGGCGGCAAGTCCGGAGGCCTTGGCGGCGGTACTGCCGAAAAACACCGCCCAGACGGTCTTTGACTACTTTCACAGGGAGGATAAAACATGAGGGTTATTACCGGAACTGCCCGCGGGCGCAGGCTCATGGAGCCCAGAGACCGCAATATACGTCCCACCACCGATATGGTGAAGGAGGCGGTGTTTTCCATTGTTCAGTTTGACGTGCCCGGAAGGCGGGTTTTGGATTTGTTTGCCGGCACCGGACAGCTTGGTATTGAGGCCCTGTCCCGGGGCGCAAAGGAATGTGTGTTTGTGGACAGTTCGCTGGAGTCGTTGTCCCTGGTGCGCAAGAACCTGAGCATCTGCGGTTTTCAGGGGCAGGTGGTGCGCTCGGATGCGCTGAGCTATCTGGCCCGCGGGGGTAAATTCGACCTGGTATTCATCGATCCGCCCTACAATGCCGGCCTTTACGACGAAGTGCTGGAAAAAGCATTTGGATTTGACATATTGAACGATGGTGGTATAATATTGGTCGAAAGTATGCGCGGCACGGAACTGCCGGAAGCTGCGGCTCCCTATGTGCGGGGCAAACAGTACAACTACGGCAAGGTTTCCCTGACCGTTTACACAAGAGGAACAACATGAAAACTGCACTTTATCCGGGGAGCTTTGATCCCATCACGCTGGGGCATCTGAACATCATCCGCCGGGCCGCCAACATATTTGACAAAGTGGTCGTCTGCGTGATGAAGAACTCCGAAAAAAACCCCATGTTTACCATCGAAGAACGGATGGAGCTGGTTCGGCGGGTGACGGAGCGCTTCGGTAATGTGGAAGTGGTCACCACGGACATGCTTCTGGCGGAATACGCCAAGCAGTACGAAGGGGCCGTGATCGTCAAAGGCCTGCGGGCGGTATCGGATTTCGACTATGAATTCCAGATCGCGCTCATCAACAAAAAGATGAATCCGGAGCTGGACACCGTGTTTCTCACGGCCAGCGAAAAATATACGTTCCTGAGCTCCACGGCGGTGAAGGAAATGGCCCGGTACGGCGCCGGTCTTTCCGAATTTGTTCCGATGGAGATCATCGGCGATGTAATCGCAAAATCCAATGACATGAGGAGGCAGACCGCCAAATGAATCCGAACGAAGGTATTCTGGAGCTCATTGAAATGCTCTATTCCATGATTTCCGAGGCCTGGGGCGTTCCCCTGGGCAATGACAAGTGTCTGGTAGACCGGGAGAAGGCCCTGGACCTGGTGGAGGAGATCAAGGCCCGCCTGCCGGCGGAGATGGCGGAAGCCAAGCGTCTGGTTTCGGCGCGCAATGAATTCATCGCCAATGCCAAGCGCGAGGCGGAGTCCGTGCGCAAGATGGCGGAGGAAAGCAGCCGCAAGCTGGTGGATGAGCAGGAGATCGTTCGTCTGGCCCGGGCCAAGGCGGAAGAGATCCTTGTGGATGCTGAGAATAAAAGCCGGGAGCTGCGCCGGGTGGCCAGCGCCTATGTGAACGACACCCTTCAGAGTGCCGAGGCGGCCGCAGCGGCGGCGCTGCAGAATGTGCAGAGCTATCGCCAGCGCTTCAGCCAGCTGGCAGCCAGCGTGGAAGAAAGTCAACAGAAGCAGCTGGCCCAGTCCGAAGAGGAATAATTTCATAAGAAAAGTGCTTTTGAGGCCGGAGATTTTTCCGGCCTCAAAAAATTTTTTCACAAAATGTTGTGCCCGTTTCCCCGGTGGTGGGGGAGCGGGCACAAATAATTGATGGGTAAGCATTTTTCCTTTGCAAAAAGTGTAAATTTGCTCTTGCATTTTCCGGCGGCTGTCATTATAATGTTGACATAAAAGTGGGGCGAAGTGGTGTAAAGTGCCACGAAAGCCCACGATCGGAAGGAGGCGGGCCCTGTGACAGGTGAATATCAGCATTCTCTGGATGCCAAGGGCCGGCTGTTTATTCCGGCCCGGCTGCGGGAAGAACTGGGCGGCGAGTTCTATGTGACGCTGTCCATGGACAAATGCCTGTACGCCTATAACGCAGAGAACTGGAAGATTTTTTCCGATAAAGTCAATGCCATGCCCTATGTGAAGCAGCGTGCCATGCGTCCGCTGTTTGCCTTTGCGGCCCGCTGTGAGCTGGATGCGCAGGGCCGGGTCCTGCTGCCCCAGGGGCTGCGGGAGCATGTTGGGCTGACGAAGAATGTGACGGTGCTCGGCGCCAACAACCATGCCGAGTTCTGGGACAGTGAAGAATGGCAGCGGGTCCGGGATGCGGAAGCCTCTCCGGAGAACATCGCCGCGGTGATGCAGGAGCTGGATTTCTGATGGAACATATCAGCGTACTTCTGGACGAGTGCATCGAATATCTGAACATCAAACCCGATGGTGTTTATGTGGACGGCACCATGGGCATGGGCGGCCACTCGGAGGCCATCCTGAAGCATATGACCACCGGACGGCTGGTGAGCATCGACCGGGATGACCGGGCGCTGGACTTTGCCGGCAAACGGCTGGCTCCCTTCGGGGAGAGATCCATCCGGGTTAAAGGAAACTTTGCCGATGTGGGCAGTATTCTGGATGAGCTTGGGATCGATAAAGTGGACGGCATGATGTTTGACCTGGGGGTTTCTTCTCCCCAGCTTGACAATGCCGAACGTGGATTTTCCTATATGAAAGACGCGCCTTTGGACATGCGTATGGACGAAAGGGCGCCGCTGACGGCCTGGGAGGTCGTGAATCGCTGGCCGGAGGAAGAGCTGAAAAGCATTCTCTGGAAATACGGCGAAGAGAGATATTCCGGACGCATCGCCGCTGCCATTGTAAAGCGGCGGGAGCGTCAGACGATCGACAGCACCGCCGAACTGGCGGAAATCATTCGGGGAGCGATGCCCCCGGCTGCCCTGCGGGAAAAGCAGCATCCGGCCAAACGAAGCTTTCAGGCCATCCGGATCGCCGTGAATGACGAACTGGGATCCCTGGAGCAAATGCTGCAGCAAGCCGAAAACAGACTTGCACCCGGAGGACGACTGCTGGTCATCAGCTTCCACTCCCTGGAGGACCGGATGGTGAAGGAGTCCATCCGGGCGAGAGAGGACGGCTGTACCTGCCCGCCGGAGTTTCCGGTGTGCGTGTGCGGATTTGTTCCAACGCTGAAAAGCGTGACGAGGAAGCCGGTCGTCCCCTCGAAGGCGGAACTGGACCGAAACCCCAGAGCCCGCAGTGCCAAACTGCGGATCGCAGAAAGGATCTGACCAATGGACGAGACCCGGGTCTTCAAAAGTTATAGCTACAGCGAGCTGCTCAATGGCTCGGATACTGTTCTGGCCTACGACTTTGCCGCTGCCGGCTATTACGAAGACCTGTATGCCCCTGCGCCCCGGCCGGTGCCTCGGCCCCGTCAGCGGGAACCGGAGTGGATCCGGGAAGAGCCGCGGGATGAGGTCTTTGCGCGCCGCCGCGCCATCCGCCGGAAAGGGCAGGGGATCTCTGTGTTCACGGTGCTTGGCTTTGCGGTGGCTGCGGTTCTGCTGGTGATGGTGCTGCTGGCCCAGATCCAGATGACCGCCGTTTCCGATTCGGCGGCCGGTCTTGAAAACCGCATCCTGGAGCTGCAGGGGGAGCATAACAAGCTCCTGGCAGCTTATGAAACGACCTTTGCGCTGGCTGAGGTGGAGGACTATGCCGTGAATGTTCTCGGCATGCAGAAGCCCCGGGCCGAACAGATCGTTTATCTGGATGGTCTGGGCACGGCCGACCGGGCTGTGATCCTGCAGCCTCAGGAGCAGAGTATGTTTTCTCTGGGCCTCGAAAGTATTGTTGACTCTCTTTGGTCATATTTCGGCGCTCGGCCGTGATATACTGGTGGTGACAGGAAGCACCGCAGCAATGGGAACCAAAGGAGAGAATCATGGCTAACAAGCGCAGCCGGAAGGCCGCCCCGTCCCCCAATCGTATGATGATTCGCCGCGCACTGTTTCTTATGATAGTGTGCGGCATTGTTGCGTTTGCCGCCCTGGCCGTCCGGCTGTTTTTTATTCAGATCGTCAACCATGACCGCTATGAGACCGCGGCGGTGGAGCAGCAGCTGCGTCAGACGACGGTGCCGGCCCGGCGGGGGACGATCTATGACTGCAACATGAACATCCTGGCCATGAGCGCCTCGGTGAGCAATATTTATATCAGCCCGGCGGAGATCGATATGTACGACGAGGACCCCCAGCTCATCGCCGGGGGGCTGGCAGAAATTCTTGGCCTGGAGGCGGAAGATATCCTGGCCAAAACGGAAAATCGATCCTCCTGGTATTCCACAGTGGCGCGGAAGGTGGACGATGAGACCGCGGAAGCGGTGCGTGCGTTCAAGGAGGAATACGGCCTCAACGGCGTGAAGATCGAGGAAGCCACCAAGCGCTATTATCCTTACAGCAGCCTTGCCAGCCATGTCATTGGCTTTGTGGGCGTGGATGATTATGGCCTTGCCGGTGTTGAGTACAGCCTTGACAGCGTTCTGTCCGGCACGGACGGAAGGGTGGTGCGGGCCACCAATGCCCGGGGGACCGACATGCTGTTTACGGATTTTGAGGATTATTACGATGCCCAGGATGGCAGCAGCGCGGTTTTGACCATTGATACCACAGTGCAGTACTATCTGGAAAAATACCTCAGCCTTGCGGTGCAGGACTACGCTGTGCACAACGGCGCCGCCGGCATTGTGATGGATGTGGATACCGGAGCGATCCTGGCCATGGCCTCGCTGGGAAGTTTTGATCTGAATGATTATCTGACGGTCAGTGAGTCTGAGCAGGCACGCATCAACATGGCTGCCACCCAGGAAGAGCAGAATGCGCTTCTTTCGGAGGCAAGGGGCCGTCAGTGGCGCAACAAGGCGGTGTCGGATACCTATGAACCCGGGTCCACGTTTAAGATCTTTACGTTGGCGATGGCGCTGGAAGAAGGGCTTGTGAATGAGAGCAGTTCCTTCTACTGTGGCGGTCAGGTGAGCGTTATCGGGCGGACAAAGCCTGTCAATTGCTGGCGTACCGCCGGACATGGCTCGGAAAGCCTGGCGGAAGCGGTGATGAACTCCTGCAATGTTGCCTTTGTGCAGATCGGCCTGAAGGTCGGGCCGGAGAAGTTTTATGAATATGCCGATGCGTTCGGCTTCTTTGACGAGACCGGGCTGGAGCTTCCGGGAGAGGCCGGGAGCATCTGGTGGGATGAAGAGGTTTTCTGTGATGAGGATAATCTGTCGCAGTTGGCGGCAGCCTCCTTCGGGCAGACCTTCAACATCACGCCGCTGCAGCTGATCACGGCGGTGAGCGCGGTGGCCAACGGCGGAAATCTCATGAAGCCCTATCTGGTCAGTGATGTGCTGGATGAAAACGGAAACACCGTTTCCCACACAGAGCCTACGGTGGTGCGCCAGGTCATCAGTGCCGAGACCAGCGCCATCTGCTGCTCCATTCTGGAGCAGGTGGTGGGCTCGGAAAAAGGTACGGGTAAAAACGCCTATGTGGCGGGTTACCGAGTGGGCGGCAAGACCGGCACTTCCACCAAGACCACGGTGGAAGCCAGCACGGGCCAGAAAGAGTATATTGTCTCCTTCGTGGGCATAGCCCCGGCGGACGATCCGGAAATCGCGGTGCTGGTGCTTCTGGATACGCCTGGCAGTGAGTCCGGGATCTACATCAGCGGCGGTCAGATGGCGGCGCCGGTGGTGGGCAATATTATGGCGGATGTGCTGCCGTATCTGGGTGTGGAGCCGGTGTACAGCGAAGAAGAACTGGCCTCGTCCGACAAAACGGTGCCCAGTCTTGTGGGAATAGAGCGTGGGGAAGCAGAGACACTTCTGCAGGAGACCGGTCTGAATGTTCTGGTGGTGGGCAATGGAGAGGTCGTCACGGCCCAGATCCCGGCGGCCGGGTCGGAGGTGGCGGCACAGAGCGAGGTGCTGCTGTATTGCGGCGCAGAGCCGGAACAATGGGATGTGACCATGCCGGATCTGGAAGGCCTGACCTATGCGCAGGCCCGCGAGCTTCTGCAGGCCCAGGGCCTGTATATTCGGGATGAAAGCTCCATGCTTTCGGGCGATACGGTGCTTGTCATGAGCCAGAGCGTTTTGCCCGGCGCGGAGCTGGCCCGGGGGAGCGTGATTTCTGTTGCCTTGTCCGATGAAGGAAATTTGGGCCGTTACTGATAAGTTTTTCTTGGAAAACAGAAGATATAGTGGTATAATTAAACGTCCGGTTGCAGGCTTTGTGGTTTGCGGCTGGCGGAAGATACACAGGAGTGGGAGTAAACGTTATGACTTTGAAGCTGATTCTGGCATTTTTTGTTGCCCTTGCCGTGACGCTGGTTTTCGGAAAATTTTATCTTCCCTGGCTGCGGAAAATCAAAGCGGGACAGCAGATCCTGGAGATCGGCCCCAACTGGCACAAGACCAAGGCGGGCACGCCTACCATGGGCGGGCTGATGTTTATTGCGGCGCTGACGGTGGCTGTTTTGGTGGTTGGCTTCCGCTACATCACCAAGGGCGAGCTGGGCGGCGTTTATGTGCTGGTTTTCAGTCTGTTTTACGGCGCAATCGGCTTTTTGGACGACTATGAAAAGCTCAAGAAAAAGCAGAATCTGGGCCTTTCGGCCAAGGCGAAGTTTCTTCTTCAGCTGGCGGCAGCAGTGGCCCTGCTGTTCCTGCTGCGGCTGGAAGGTTATCTGACACCCAATCTTTATGTTCCTTTTTTCAATGTCTATCTGCCGCTGCCGGAGTGGCTGTATTTTGTGTTTGCGGCCTTTGTGATCGTGGGCACTGTGAATGCGGTGAATCTGACGGACGGTATTGACGGCCTGGCCACCGGGGTCACGATCCCTGTGTTTATCTTCTATACTGTGATCTGCGTTGTCTGGGGCGCTCAGTTTGAGTCCCTGGCGGTGTTTTCCATTGCGCTGGTGGGTGGACTGATCGGCTTCCTGTTCTTCAATTTCAACCCCGCCAAGTGCTTTATGGGTGACACCGGCAGCCTGTTTCTGGGCGGCGCCGTGTGCGGCATGGCCTTTGCGCTGGATATGCCGCTCATACTGGTGACCCTTGGCATCATATACATTATCGAGACCCTGTCCGATATCATCCAGGTGGGCTATTTCAAGCTCAGCCACGGCAAGCGCGTCTTCAAGATGGCGCCCTTCCATCACCATCTGGAGATGGGCGGCTGGTTTGGCCACAAGTGGAAAGAAAAAGAAATATTTGCACTGTTCACCACCATTTCCCTGATCTTTGCAGTCCTGTCCTATTTCGGCTGCGTGGATCGTTATGCCTTTTAAACCATGACCCCAACACCGTGAAAGGAGGTGACCGCTGTGCCCGCTGCGGGAGAGCATGCTGTGCGTTATGAGGCCAAGCGCCTGCGCCGTGACGATGCTGACCAGGAACGCGGAAGGGGACCGGTCGATGTGCCTTTCACGGTTTTGACGCTTTTGCTTTTGACCATCGGCGTTGTGATGGTGCTGTCTGCCAGCTACGCCCGGGCGTACTATGACATCGAAAACGAAACCGGCGGCAATGCGGCTTACTACTTCGTGCGGCAGCTTCTGTTTGCCCTGTGCGGCGTCGGTGTGATGTTTTTCTGTTCCCGGCTCCCCATGAGCTTTTACCGAAAAATATCGGTGCCGATTCTGATTACGGCGGTTGGTTTTTTGGCTCTGGTTTTGGTTCCCGGCATCGGCACCAAAGTCAATGGGGCCCGCCGCTGGATCAATCTTGGCTTTACCACCTTTCAGCCCTCGGAGATTGCAAAGATCGGTGTGATCCTTTGTTTTTCCGCCATGATATGCCAGCGGAAAAATGAGATGCAGGACATCAAAAAGGGCCTTTTGCCCTTTGCGCTGATCCTGGTGGGGATCGCGGCGCTGCTGGTCATGGAACCCCATTTTTCCGCCACCATCATCATCCTGGCCATCGGGCTGGTGATGCTGTTTGTCGGCGGGGCAAAACTGAGCTGGTTTCTCATCGGCGGCGGAACGGCGGTGGGCCTTCTCACGGTGGCCTTCTTCACGGTGGACTATGTGAGAAGCCGTGTCATGTCCTGGCTGGATCCCTTTGCCGATCCCTCCGGGGATGGCTGGCAGGTGGTGCAGAGCCTTTATTCCATCGGAAGCGGCGGCGTGCTGGGCCTTGGGCTTGGCAATTCCCGGCAGAAGTATCTTTATCTGCCGGAGGAACACAACGACTTTATTTTCTCGGTGGTATGTGAGGAACTGGGGTTTATCGGAGCGGTTCTGATCCTTTGCCTGTTTGCCATGCTGATCCTGCGGGGCTACTGGCTGAGTGTCCACGCCCGGGATCGCTACAGTTTTCTGGTAGGCACCGGCATTACCACGCTTCTGGCGCTTCAAGTTATTTTAAATGTAGCTGTCTGCACCAACTCCCTGCCCTGCACGGGCATTTCGCTGCCCTTTTTCAGTTATGGCGGCACAGCTCTTTTGCTGCAGATGGCGGAGATGGGGATCATCCTGTCTCTATCCAGAGATATACCGGAGAAGAAGTAAAAATATGAAAGTTTTGATCACCTGCGGCGGTACCGCCGGACACATCAATCCCGGTCTGGCTGTGGCCGGACGTATCCGGGAGCTGATGCCGGATGCCCAGATCCTGTTTGTGGGCGCGGCCGGTAATATGGAGACCGAGCTGATTCCCCGGGAGGGCTACGCGATGGAAACGGTGAAGATCGCCGGTTTCCAGCGCAGCCTGCACCCGAAGAAAATTTTGAAAAACATGAAAACGGCGGCCTGTCTGGTCAGCTCTGTGGCCAAAGCCCGGCGGATCATCCGTAGCTTTCAGCCGGATGTGGCCGTGGGTACCGGCGGCTATGTGTGCTATCCGGTGCTGAAGGTGGCCGCGGATATGGGCATCCCTACGGCGGTGCATGAGTCCAACGCGGTTCCGGGGCTGACCACCAAGCTACTGGAAAACAAGGTGGACAGCATCATGGTGGGTTTTGACGAATGCCGGGCCCATTACCGCCGGCGGGAAAAGGTGGAAGTCACCGGCACGCCGGTGCGCGTGGATTTCCGCGGGGCCGATAAGGGCAGAGCCCGGCGTCAGCTGGGGCTGCCTCTGGACGAGCCCATGGTGCTGGCGGTGTTCGGTTCCCTGGGGGCCGATCATATGAACGGCATTATGGAGCAGTTCATTCAGCGCATGGGGGCGCAGCCCGGCTTCCGCCTGGTCTATGCCACGGGGAAGCGTTACTACAAGCAGGTCACCGATGTGCTGAAGGAGATGGGGATCCAGTCGCCCCGGATCGATGTGCGGGAGTACATCTATGATATGCCCCGGGTTCTGACTGCTTCGGATGTGGTCATCTGCCGCAGCGGCGCATCCACCATCAGCGAACTGACCTATCTTGGCAAGCCGGCCATCATTGTTCCCAGTCCCAACGTGGTCAATCATCACCAGGAGAAAAATGCAGCGGTTCTGGCGGATGCCGGCGCGGCAGAAGTCATGCTCGAGGGTGAATTTGACGCCGATGGGCTTTATGAAACAGTAGAGAAGATTCTGGGCGATCCGGAACGCATGGGGCGTATGTTTATGGCTTCCCGGGAATTGGGCGTGGATGATGCCCTGGATCGCATTACCGGCATTGTTCTGACGCTGGCGGAGAAAAAGAAGAAACAATAATTGGCACATTTGCATTTTCTGCGCATAGGATAGTTTGATTCCACTATGCGGAGGGAATGCTATGAATATTTGGCGAGTTCGGGGCGGACGCCGGCTGGAGGGCAGCCTGCGGGTGCAGGGTGCAAAAAATGCGGTGCTGCCCATTCTGGCGGCCACGATCCTCACAGGCTGCGAAACGGAACTGACAAACTGTCCCCGGCTGCGGGATGTGGAGGCTTCCCTGAACATCCTGCAGCATCTTGGCTGTCGGGTGGAATGGGAAGAGGATACCATACATATTGACTCCCGCAATATTACTTCCTGGGCCATTCCTCACGACCTGATGCGGGCCATGCGCTCGTCGGTGATCTTTCTGGGTGCCATTCTAGGCCGCTGCGGAAGGGCGTCGCTGAGTATGCCCGGCGGCTGTGAGCTGGGGCCCCGGCCCATTGACCTGCATCTGGAGGCCATGCGCCGGCTGGGTGCGGAGGTCTCTGAGGAGGACGGAGAGATCGTCTGCCGCACGGCAGGGCTGGAAGGGGCGCATATCCGGCTTAGGATGCCCAGTGTGGGTGCCACGGAAAACGCCATGATCGCCGCCTGCGCAGCCCGGGGCGAGACGCTTATCACCAACGCGGCCCGTGAGCCGGAGATCGAGGACCTGCAGGGCTTTCTGCGCGCGCTTGGCGCGGACGTGGAAGGCGCCGGCAGCTCGGCGGTGCGGGTACGCGGTTTTGCGCCGAAAGAGCGCGTGGGCTGGCGGGTGATGCCGGACCGCATCGTCTCGGCCACGCTGATGTGCGCCTGTGCCGGCAGCGGCGGCGATCTGCTCCTGCAGGGGGTTGACCCGAGGCATCTGTCCTGTGTGACGGACAGCTTGCGGGCCATGGGCTGCCGGATCGAAGAAAAAAGCCGCTCCCTGCGGCTGCGTTCCGACGGGGCGCTGACGGCAGGGCCGGTCATAATCACACAACCTTATCCCGGATTTCCCACGGATGCCCAGCCGCTGATGATGGCAGCGGCGCTGCGGGCGCAGGGTACAACAACCTTTATAGAGAACATTTTTCCCAACCGCTACCGCCAGGCGGAGCAGATGCGGCGGATGGGGGCGGATATTCGGATCGAAGGCCGTGTGGCTCAGGTGACCGGGGTGGAAAAACTCCGGGGCGCCCGGGTGAACTCCGAGGATCTTCGGGGCGGGGCAGCGCTTGTGATCGCGGGTCTTGCGGCGGAAGGCGAGACGGAAGTCATGGATCCCGGGCACATTCTCCGGGGATACGACGGTCTGGATGCGGCACTGCGGCATCTGGGCGGGGATATTAAGATCGAAAAGTGAGGTCAAAACCTTGGCTGTTTACGACAGATACGGCGAAAGCCAAAAAAGAAGAAGGGGAAACGCCATGTTTGCGCCGCTGATCTTCATTCTGGTGGTTGTGGTGCTGGTGTTCTGTATTGGTCTGTTTTTCCGGGCGCGGAACATCGAAGTCATCGGCGCATCGTATTATACGGCGGAAGAGATCATTGAGGCTTCGGGCGTGGAGCAGGGGGATAACCTGTTTTTTATCAACCGCTTCTCTGCCTCCAGCAGCATTTTCTCCAAGCTGCCGTTTGTGGATGCCGCGTCCATTGAGCGTGATATGCCCAGCACCATCGTGATCACGGTTACGGAGAGCCGGGCGGTAGCCTATGTGGACTGGCAGACGCAGCAGTGGATGATAAGCTCGGCCGGCAAGCTTCTTGGAACGGCGTCCGGGGAAGAGCTGCAGGGGCTGATCCATGTGAAGAACATCACGCCGCTTTCGCCGGTGACGGGAGAGGCCATGACCGTGGAGGACACGGACAGCCTGAAGCTGGCTTATATGCTGGAGATCCTTCGCTGTATGGAAGCGGACGGCCTGGTAAGCAGTGTCTCGGAGCTGGATATGCAGAATGTCGCCAATCCTCAGTTTCGGTATACAGAGCGCTTCACGGTAAAACTGGGGGCCAATGAAAACATTGATTACAAGCTTCGCATGATGCTGGCGGCGGTCAATCAGATCGATCCCAGCGAAACGCTTGTGCTGGATGTTTCGGATGGCTCGACCGTTTATGCAAGTCCGGATTGACGAAAATAACCAACTTTTTGTGGTTTTGTGTGTGGGAAAGGTGCAAATATTGAAAAAACACTATTGACCTTCCGGCATTTTCGTAATAAAATATAGCAGATAATTGGTAATATAATGCCCAAGAAAATAACGGGAGGCTTAATTTATATGGCTCATTCGGTCGAGACTGGTCCCGAAAATGTGGTGACCCTGAAAGTCGTCGGTATCGGCGGCGCCGGCAATAACGTTGTTAACAGAATGGTCAGCTCCGGCACCAGCGGTGTGGAGTTCATTGCCGTCAATACGGACAAGCAGGCCCTTTCCATGTCCACGGCGGATCAGAAGATCCAGATCGGTGAGAAGCTGACGCACGGACAGGGCGCCGGCAGTGATCCCAGTGTGGGCCAGAAGGCGGCGGAAGAGAGCCGCAACGAGCTGGCGAAATGCATGGAAGATGCGGACATGGTGTTCATTACCGCCGGTATGGGCGGCGGCACCGGCACCGGCGCCGGCCCCATCGTGGCCGATATCGCCAAGGAGTCCGACATCCTTACGGTCGGTGTTGTCACCAAGCCTTTTGGCTTTGAGGGCAGCAAGCGCATGAAGCGCGCCATGGAAGGCATTGACGAGCTGCTTGGCAAGGTGGACAGCCTGCTGGTCATCCCCAACGACCGTTTGAAGTATGCCACCGACCAGAAGGTCACCTTTGCCAATGCTTTTGAGATCGCGGATGAGGTCCTGCATGAGGCGGTTACCAGCATCTCCGGCCTGATCAAGAACACCGGCTTCATCAACCTGGACTTTGCGGACGTCTGCACCATCATGCGCGGCGCCGGCTACGCTCACATGGGCGTGGGCCACGCTGTCGGCAAGGGTAAGGCGGAGGATGCGGCGCAGATGGCCATCTCCAGCCCTCTGATGGAAACCTCCATCAACGGCGCTCATGGCGTTCTGATCAACATCACCGGTTCCGAGGACATGGGCCTGGAGGACGTAGAAACTGCCGCCAATCTGGTGCAGGCTGCGGCTCATCCCGATGCCAACATCATCTTCGGCGCCACCTTTGACAACACCATGGAAGATGAGATCCGTGTTATCGTCATCGCCACCGGCTTTGACCAGGACAGCCCCACGGTGAAGGCTGTGAATACGGCGCATGCGTCGGCTCCGGCCCCGGCTCCTGTTGAGGAGCGTCGGGAGAACCTTTTCTCCCAGGCGACCGAGCGTGCGGAGAGCCAGAAGGAAGAAGCTCCTGTGGAAACGGCGGAGGAAGATCCTTTCGACAGCATCTTCAAGATTTTTAACTCCAAGTAAGAGAACGAAAAACCGCCGGCCATGCCGGCGGTTTTTGCATTTTGACGGAAAGAAGGAATGAATATGATCCGGCAACAGAAACGCGCTCTTGCCATCCATGACATCAGCGGCTTTGGAAAATGCAGTCTGACGGTGGCTCTGCCCATCCTGTCGGCGGCGGGGCATGAATGTGCCTGCCTGCCTACGGCGGTGCTGAGTACCCATACCGGGGGATTCAGCGGATATACCTATCGGGATCTGACAGAGGATATTCTGCCCATGGCAGAACACTGGAAGACGCTGGCACTGCCCTTTGATGCGTTTTATACCGGCTATCTGGGTTCTTCGGCACAGATCGATCTGATGATCCGTCTTTTTGATATGCTGGGCAGCTCGGACAGCATCCGCCTGGTGGATCCTGTGATGGCCGATCACGGAAAGCTCTATCCGGGCTTTTCGGAGGATTTTCCGGAGCAGATGAAGCGGCTTTGTTCCCGGGCGGATGTTATCATCCCCAACATCACCGAGGCTACCCTTATGCTGCATAAACCCTATCGGGAGGGGCCTTTCGAGAAGCCGTATGTGGAGGACCTTCTGGCGGAGCTGGCAGAGCTGGGCCCGAAAAAGGTGGTTCTGACCGGCATGTATTTTAACGATACGGAGCTGGGAACGGCCGCCTGGGAAGACGGCGCGGTGAGCTATGCCTTTGCGCCCCGGGTGGAGGGGCAATACCATGGCAGCGGCGATGTGTGGGGTTCCGGTTTTCTGGCGGCTCTTTTGAGCGGAAAAAGCCTGAATGAGTCCTGCCAGATCGCCTGCGACTTCACGTCGGCCGGCGTGGAATATACCCGTCAGAGCAAGACGGATAACCGCTTTGGTGTTCGCTTTGAAGCGGCGCTGCCCGAATTGATGCGCGCGCTGGGATTGCTTTGATTGGAACAGAATACTGGTAAACGCCCGCAGATACGACAGGTAGTCATAAGACGGTTAAACGGCACAGCAGTTTGAACTACTGTGCCGTTTCTTTTATGTAAGCGGACAAACTTGTATCTGACTCAAGAATATTATGACTGGTAATCGTCTTCGGGATATTGATCTTCGTGACAGATATTCATCAATGTAATCAAATCACGAATAAAAACCGTGTGAGGAGTAAATACCCGATAAAATTTGCTACCTGCAAATACTTCAAGATATTCATTGTACATTGTGATATTTGAAAGCTTGTCAAAGCCTATATCAAATCCATATCGTTCAGCGAGAAAAACAATTCTCTCGTTAGTTATGAACAGCCGACCCGGATATTCTGTTTTGACAGTTTTTCTTATGACATCACTCTGACCATTTGACCTATGGATGGAATATCCTCTCATAACGCGCATGCTGCTTCCGTGAGAACTGCGCTTATAGCCAGAAACAACATCTTTAGATTGATACGAAAAGCCTTCTCCCTCAAAGTAACAAGCTTCGTCGGGTCTCAGTTTCATCGAAACATTGCGAAGTTCAATTTCATCGAGTTTATCGCTTGCGGTCTGATCGCCAAGCATCAAAATAGTTCCTGCTTTATATCCAGAGCGGGAAGTACCACTTTGAACACCATGCCCTATGAAATACAACAAAACTAATACACAAAGAATTGGAACTATAATTCCCATTTGTATTTCCTCGCTTCAACAATGACGAGCGATATGCTCAATCATTTTAGGTGGAGCAGCTCCCAGTTGGCATTTTTCTGAAAAACACCGTTTTCCCAAGAACCAACCACGGTTCCATCACTTGCATTTTCTACATCACCGGTGTAGAGATAGTTTTCGCCAAGGCATTCATACATTCCTTCACCGAGGAAGTTAAATAGGCGAGGCTTCTTGTGAAATTCGATGCCTTTGTTGACACGGTTGTAGCAGTAATCCGAAGGGATAATGCTGCCGCTGTTGGTTTGAAAACGAGCACCAAGTAATTCGTAAAGCTCTTTCAAACTGATCTTGTAACGAACGCCGTACTCAGAAACAATTTCCGTTACTACAGTTCGCATTTGTTCGTCAATGGTCATTTTCTCAAACTCCCTCTTTTTCTCAAAAATGATATATTTATCTTCAAGATTCGCCTCTACAACGGAATAATTGACGCTAAGCCAACTGAGAGCAATGGAATGGCTGGTTGTATTTGCCCAAAAAGCTCGATACGTAGCGGCAGAGTCGGGCAGTTTGAATTTTAATATATCCTCAATTTCGCCATAAGAGAGTTTGACCCTGGGTGAATTGCTCTGGTGGAGATAGTCAGAGAGGAATCGGTACTTCTTGCTTCCGGCAGGCAAATCCAAACCATTGGACTGCGAACCACTACCAAGTTTCTCCAGTCTTGTCACCTTATCTTCTAATGTGACAATTCGATTCAGCAAATCAAGAATAATCTTATCGTAATCCATATCAAATCCTCCTTTGATGTTAATATGTTACCACGTTTTTCTTCTTGTGTCAATATGTTTTGTGACTATTTGAAATAAAACATGACTTCTAATGGTTTTCAATTAGAATGGGGCTAAGTGTGCGCACTTCTATACAGGGCTAAGTCCTGTATGTGCGCTCCATGAGGTAAACAACCTATTCACATAAATGTCCGCGTTGGTGTACGTCACTTCGATTCGTACAAGGGGCTACACCCCTTGCGCTACAATACGGCTATCCCACACGAAAAACCTCTGCACGAATAATTCATGCAGAGGTTTAACTGTTTTACGAGTCCCCGGTTTATGCGGGCGTTTTTTGTTTAGAAGCGGCGCAGAAGGAGCCTTCGGTTTTCTTCCGCACGCCGCCCGGCATTTTTGGAAAAGGAAGAAAGAATTTCGGATAACTCCCGGTCGGATGCTCTTTGTGCCGCCAGTGTCAAAGACGCAGCGAGATCCTTTTCCTTCCAGTAAAGACGGCGCAGCCGCTGCAGACGGCCTTCGCAGCCGGTGGTGCTTTCCTCTGTGGTGGGGCAATGGCCGCAGTGAAGGAAGATTTCTGCCTTCAGGCGCCGAGCCTGCTGTGCGGTTTCTTCTGCATGCTGCAGCAGAAGGCTGCGGTCCGGGCCCTGGAAGCTCCGGGCCAGACGGCGGTAGTTCCATGTCAGTTCGCAGCTGAGCGTCCACAGAGGAAGCAATCGATCGATCGGATCGATGACTGGTTCCGGCGGGGCGAGGGAAGGGGGAAGCCCGGGGCTTACACGCTGCCAGAGTACATCAAAATTTTCCAGGCATGCCAATATGTTTTCGTCCATGATCCATACCTCCGTGCCATTCTATGCGGATGGGAAGAAAATTGATTAGCCGGCTAACAAAAATGATTGACAGGGGGGGATAACTATGGGATAATGCCAATGTATGTGTATTACTTACGGAGGGAGAAAGAAATCATGAGCGAAAACAATGCGGTTCTGGAAGGCCAGAACCTCAATAACAGCGGCATGAAGAAATATTCTGTCGCTACCTGGCTGAAATTCATTCTGTTTTCGGCCTTCGGTGTGTTTGCGTTCTTCATCAACGTCAACATGCCCGAGTACCAGATCGTCATCGGCGGCTGGGAGTGGGGCCTGGTCAAGGCGCAGTCCAACGTGCTGTGCTCTCACCTGACCAACTTCATCAAGGCTGCCCTGTACACCGGCAACTTCAAGGCCATGCCTTTTGTTGTCTGGGCCATCGGCGCTTATGCCGTGGTTGACCTGTTCTGGCTGCGTCCCGAGAAGGCCTGGAAGACCACCAAGATCAACGCTGTCTTCGCCGTGCTGAAGATCGTGGGCTTTGTGGTGCTGAGCATGGTCGTCGTTGACATCTACTTCGGTTTCCACTTCGGCTTCATGGGCTGGCTGTTCAACACCCAGGAGGCCCTGGGCACCAGCATTGCCAACTTCGTGATGGACAAGATCCTTGTCACCATCTGCATTTCCATTCCCTGCGCCTCTCTGGTGCTGCCCTTCCTGTGCGACTATGGTCTGGTTGACTTCGTTGGTGTGTTCGTCCGCCTGATCATGCGTCCCGTGTTCAAGCTGCCCGGCCGCGCTGCCATCATCATGGTCACCGCGTTCCTCGGCAACTTCTCCGCCGGCCACATCGCCGTCAACGAGCAGTACAAAACCGGCCGTATGACCGAGCGCGAGTCTGTCTGCATCGACACCAGCCTCTCCACCGTGTCCGTGGGCTTCCTGCTGGCTCTGGCCACCAACACCGGCCTGGTCAATACGGAGCTCTGGGGCAAGAGCTACTGGAACACCTACTTCTGGGTTGCCTTCCTCATCACTCTTCTGGTTGCCCTGGTCGGCGTTCGTATCTACCCCCTGAACAAGATCCCCGATGACTACTATCCCGGCGCCACTCCCAACCCGGAGAAGATCATCCGCAGCGGTCTGGGCAAGGCGGCTCTCACCGAGGCTCTGGATATTGTTGAGGCGCAGGACAGCATCTTCAAGCGCATCGGCATCATCATGAAGGAGACTCTGAACGTTCTCGGCACCGTCGCCTCCGGCACCTCTTTCTGGGGCACCTTCGGCGTCATGCTGTACATCTTCACTCCCATTGTTGGCTGGCTGGGCTACATCTTCTGGCCTTTCTTCCGCATCTTCGGCTTCACCGGTGCGGAGCTGTCCACCGCCTGCACCGGCGCCATGATCTCCCTGGTCGAGGTCACCGTGCCTGCGCTGCTGGTTTCCGTGGGCGAGTGGAGCATGCGTCTGCGCTTCATGCTGGCCGTGCTGCCTGTTACCTCCATCATCTTCCTGGCGTCCTTCGTGCCCTGCTGCATGGGCACCGAGGTTCCCGTGAAGTTCAGCCACCTGCTGATCATCTGGCTGGAGCGTATGATCCTCTCCATCATCATCACCGGCATCTTCGCCTGCATCCTGTTCCCCGCGACCATGATCGCCTAATTACAAATGCAAGAAGCGCAGGGCTTGGCCCTGCGCTCAGCTTGTTAAAAAAGCCCGCTTGCGGGCTTTTTTCAAGCTTGATTTGATCTGCTCGGCCGAAGTGAATTCGGCCGGCATAATCCTTGGGGCCCAAGGCCCCGCGGATTTACGCCCGGCCCCGCCGGGCGGCTCGCCCTGCCCGGGCTTCGCAGCGATATACCTGCTTATTTGACAGTCTCAGTGCAGGGCTTCGGCCCTGCGCTTTCTTTTTTTGCTTATTCAAACAATTCCCGGATGGTCTCCACAAACAGCGCTGCGGCGGGGTTGGAAGAATCCTTTCGCCAGGCGGCCACATAGGGCCGGGCCGTATCCTCCCCGGGGATGCGGCAGAAGCGGACGTTTTCCGCATAAAACACACGGCTCAGCGCCTCCGGCAAAATGGAGATGCCAAGACCGGCGCCCACGGCCAGAACCACGGATTCCACCCGGTCGTATTGATAGACCACATTGGGCTTATACCCTCGGGCGCGGCAGACTTCCCGCATCCGGTCATAGAGGGCCGGGCCGTCGGAGGGCGCGATGGAAATGAAGCGTTCCCGCTCCAGCCGGGAAAAATCCAGCGGCATCTCTGCCAAAGGGTGGTTCGCGGGGAAGACCAGGCACAGGTGATCGCTGTGGGTCACTACATAGTCGAAGCCGCCGCCGACGGGAAGCATCTCCTTGGCGGCAAAGTGGAAATCGTAAAGGTCATCGTTCATGGCCATGATCTGTTTCTGGCCGGGGGTCACATCGATGTCCACGGTGATGTCCGGATATTTGGCGGAAAAGCGGGCCAGGGCCGCAGAGAGGACGGCCGAAGAGGTGGTGAGGCTGGTGATGGCCAGGTGCCCCCGGCCGCCCTGCAGGTCCTGCCGGAACTGAAAGGCGGCCTTGTCTGCCAGCTCCACGATCTGCCGTGCGGCGGGAAGGAAACGGGCGCCCGCCTCGGTGAGCGTGACTTTATGGCGGCTGCGGAGAAAGAGTTTGCCTCCCAGTCGCTTTTCCAGTTCCACGACATGATGACTGATCAGCGGCTGGGTAACGCCCAGGCGCCGCGCGGCCTCGGAGAAATTCAGCGTCTGGGCTACGGTGATGAAGTAACGAAGCTGGGTGACGTCCATAACTTGCCCCCTTGTCTGCATGGTTATAAATATTATTTATTACTAGAAAAATAATTCTTATATTACCATTGACAGGGGCGGTTTGTAAAGAGTATTATTAAATAAATGTAACGGAAAGGAGGAGATGTTTTGTCGGAAGCTGCAAAACGTTCAGAGGAGCACAAAAATGATGTAGAGATCGGCCCGCTGGGCAAAGATGGGGAGAAGATGCTTCGTTCCATCCGGGAGGGGAATATGATCGCCATTCTCTCGGGCTCGGAGATCATGTATACCTTTCTTTACCGCAGCGCCTATCAATGCTTCATTCACCCCCTGGACGCGCCGGAAGGACGGCACAAAGCCTTTGAGGTGAATGAACGAAACACCGCTATGATCAAGAACCTGCCTTCGGCGGCAGATCAGCTGTTTGAGATCCGCTTCGGCGCCGATATGGATTTTATGGGCGTTATGGTTGCAGCGGAGCAGGGCATCATCCGCTTTCTGGACAGCCTTGGCACCTTGCCTGCCGAGGACTTTGATTTTATGGCACCATTGGAAGAACAAGGAGGACTTTCATGAAAACCTACCGCTTCGATTGCCGCAGCACCCGCCGCGGCTTCACCGAATGGGCGGTCGTTCTGGAAGACGGGAAAGAGATTTCCCGCATCGACCGGGACGTACAGGCCGAAACGGTGAGCCAGTTCCGGGCTCGGGTGGCCGCTGAGCTGGAGGCTCAGGGCTGCAGCGCCGAACCCAACCAGTACGCACTGTAAAGGAGAGGAAGAAAAATGGATATGACCTATCTGATGCATCTTCCCCAGGGAAATGTGTTCCTCACCAAAGAGGAAATCAGCGCCAAGGTGGCGGAGATCCTTTCCGCCTGCCCCAGTGAGCACACCTGTGCTTTCCGGGTTTGGTATGAAGGCTTTGAAGGCTGCGGCCGGCCCTCTGCGGCGGTTCGCGCTATCATCGACGAAGCCATTGAGGCCACCGGCAACTGGGAGAACATCGGCCCCATGCGCTATGAAAAATTCGGCGTGGTGAACCCGTCTTTCAAAAACAAGAACTACGCCAACGCCCCCAAGGAACTGGGCGGTACCCCCATGGTGCTGCATATGTTCCACCCCGGCAAGCATTATCAGGGGCCCGACGGCCGCGTTTTCTGGGTGGCTGTTGTGGAAGTGTTTGATATGCGCTGCTTCGAGCGGAAAGACGGCAAATACATCGGCCAGATGGTGGAGATCGATCCTTTCAGCGATTATGCCCGCCAGATGGTGGAAGTTCAGATTTAAGGAGGCTGTACGATGGCTAAGGAAAAAATTACTCATAGCATATGCGTCGGCGGCCCCATGGCTGTCCACACCGTGGACGGCGTGATCCGCCGTGTCCGCCCCATTGTCCTCACGGACGACGATGCCCCCGGCTGGGTCATCAAGGCCCGGGGTAAGGAATACACCCCCCAGCGCAAGACCACCATGAGTCTTCTGGGCTACTGCGAGAAGGATCGTACCTACGCTTACGACCGTCTGAAGTACCCCATGATCCGCGAGGACTTCATCGAGACGCCCGACGGCAAGAACCGCAACACCGAAAACCGCGGCAAGAGCGGCTATCGCCGCGCTTCCTGGGACGAGGCTCTGAGCCTGGTCGCCCGCGAGATCAAGCGCCTCCACGCTGCCTACGGCAAGGAGACCGTCACCGCCATCACCTCCTCCCACCACAGCTGGGGCCTGGTTGGCTATAAGATCTCCCTGTTCAACCGCTTCTTCAACATGATGGGCTACACCCGCATCATGGACAACCCCGACTCCTGGGAAGGCTTCCACTGGGGCACCCCCCACACCTACGGCTACTACTGGCGTCTGGGCGGCCCCGAACCCTTCGACATGCTGGAGATGGCCATGCAGAACGTGGAGACCATGATCATGTGGTCCCACGACCCCGACACCACCCGCGGCGGCTACTCCGCCCAGGAATCCGCCCTGTGGCGCTGGTGGATGAAGGAAATGGGCATCCAGTTCATCTATGTGGATCCCTTCAACAACTTCTCCTCCGTGAAGCAGGCGGACAAGTGGATCGCGCCCCGCATGGGCACCGACTCTGCGCTTCTGGAAGCCATTGCTTACGTCTGGATCACCGAAGGCACCTACGACAAGGAATACATCGCCCGTCACGGCCACCGCTTCGACGAGTGGAAGAACCACATCCTTGGCCTTGGCCCCGACGGCACCGCCAAGACCCCCAAGTGGGCCGAAGAGATCTCCGGCGTTCCCGCCGCGGATATCAAGGCGATTGCCCGGCGCTGGGCCGGCACCGTGACCACCGGCGGCTCCGGCATGCGCGGCGGCTTCGGCGGCGCCTGCCGTACTGTGGGCGGCACCGATTACGCCCGTCTGCTGGTCAGCCTTCTGGCCATGCAGGGCATGGGCAAGCCCGGCCGCAATATGTGGACCGGCACCTGCGGCGGCCCCATGAACTATAATTTCTGGTTCGGCGGCTACTCCGATCCTCTGTCCTCCATCGCCAAGGCACCCATCTGCGATAACCCTGCCATGAACGATGTGAAGCAGGTTCTGTACCGCACCAACCTGCCCGAAGCCATCCTGGACGGCCACTTTGAGTGGTACGGCGAGGGCTTCTGCGGCGGCGGTCTGGACCATGAGTTCACCCACCATGTCTATCCCGCTCCCGGCTGCAATAAGGTCCACGGCTTCTGGCGCTACGGCGGCTCTTTCATGGGCACGATGCTTGACACCAACAAGTGGGTCAAGATGTATAAG